>JBFMDX010000013.1 GCA_040753795.1 Thermodesulfobacteriota bacterium | reverse complement strand
GGCTCAAGGCTTACCTGTTCACGGAAGCCGGCGCCTATATGGGCCTAAACCAGGTTACCGATGCCGACGGCCGGACGGTTTTTAACCTGCCCGAGCGGGTCTATAAAGTCCGGGCGGATTTCCTCGGCAAGCATTACTGGTCCGGGGCTTTTACCCGGGAAGACCGGACGATTGAAATTCCCATGGCGGATGTCGAAATCACCGTCCTGGACGGTGTTCCCCTATCCAATGTGCCGGTTTATGTGTTTTCGGAAGCCGACGCTTATCTGGGCATCAGCGGCGCCACCGGTACCGACGGTAAAATCCGGTTCCGCCTGCCCGCCGGCGCCTATAAATTCCGGGCGGATTATCAGCACAATCAATTCTGGAGCGGAACCGCCCAATTGACCGCGGATCAGAATAATCCCGTGAACATTCACACCGGCGGCGGCGTATTCTCCCTGACGGTGATGAAGGGCGACATCCTGCCCATGATCGGCGCGGACTGTTATGCCTTTGACGAAAACGGCGCCTATCTGGGGCTGACGGACGTGACCGACAGCTCCGGCCAGGTCGGTTTCGACCTGTCCGACGGCGATTATAAGTTCCGCGTCAATTATCTGGGGTATATGTACTGGTCGGATCTGCTGACCGTGCCGGACATCTTAAGTGAAATCATGACCATCGCGCATCAGGACACGCAAATTACCGTCAACAGCGTCTATCAGGGCACGGTCCAGCCCCTGGCCGGCGTCAATACGTATCTCTTCACCGATTCAGCCGTTTATATGAACCGGACTAAAGCCACCGATGCCGCCGGACAGACGATCTTCAATCTTCCTGAACAGCCATATAAAGTCCGGGCCGATTACCTGAGCCGTCAGTACTGGTCCGATATTTTCACCTGGCAGGACAAAACCATCACCATCCCCTTGGCCGAGGCGGAGATCACCGTAACCGGCAATGGGCAGCCCCTATCAGGTATACCCATCTATGTTTTTAATAACGCCGGTGCCTACTTGAACATCAGCGGCGTCAGCGGTTCCGGTGGTCGGGCCACCTTCCGGCTTCCGGCCGGTAATTACAAGTTCCGGGCCGATTATCAGGGCAGTCAGTACTGGAGCGCCATTTCCGCGCTGACGGCCGATCAGGTCAATCCGATCCCGATTTCCGTGGGCGGCGGCACTTTTACCCTGACCGTACTGAAAAACGCCACCGACGCCCTGGTCGGGGCGAGTTGTTATCTGTTTACCGGCGCCGGCGCCTACCTGAACAAGTCGGCCGTCACCAGCAGCGAAGGCCAGGTCTCCTTTGAGTTGGCCGACGGTACTTATAAAATCAGGGTGGATTATCTCGGCTACCAGTTCTGGACGGGTGTCTTTACCATTCCGTCCTCGCTTTCCGAAGTGCTGACCATACCGCATAAGAACGTGGCCATAACGGTTACCAGGGACTATCAGGGCCAGACCCCGCTGGCGGGCATCCCCGTTTATCTGTTCAAGCCTTCCGGCGCCTATTTAAGTCAGAGCCGGACCACCGACGTTGACGGCCGGGTGGTGTTCTACCTGCCGGACCAGGCCTACAAGGTTCGCGCGGATTACCTGGGCAGCCAGTTCTGGTCGGCTAACTTCCAGTTTGCGGATACCGCCGTCACCATTCCCCACAACCTGGTGAGGGTCCATGTCCACCGATCGGGCGTTGATGTGGCCGGGGCCGTTGTCTATCTGTTTACCGGCGCCGGCGCTTATCTCAACCGTAACCTGACAACCGACAGTGCCGGCATCGTGGAATTTACCCTGCCGGAAAAAGCCTTCAAATTCCGGGCGGACCAGGGCGGCGCCATGGTTTACAGTTCCGTTGTCAACGTTCTGGCGGGGCCGGTGCAAATCGTGGAGATCAACCTGGAGTAACGGATCTTTATGAATATGAAGTATGTCTTACCGACGTTTTATATAATTATCAATCTACTGCTCGCGGTCTCGGCCCTGGCGGCCGATCCGGAAACGCCGGGTTCCGTTTCTCCGGGATCATCCGCTAAGGCACACGACTATTCTTTTTCCCGGACCGTTGACGCGGTGCTGCACAAAAAGCAGCAGGGCAATATCGTCGTGCTGGCGGATGTGCGGAACCGGCCTGATTTTGACCGGCTCCGTATCCCCTGGGCCATCCATATCCCGTTGTACGCCCTGAAGACCAAACCGTTTCTGAAAAACGACCTGGTGGTGTTGACCAACAACGGATTTAATTATAGCGCCCTGGAGAAAGAGAGCGCCCTGCTCCGGGAGCAGGGCGTTGATGTGGCCATTCTGCGCGGCGGCATCAACGCTTGGCTGGAAAAAGACCTTCCCGTCAGCGGCGACCCCTTGGCCGGTGAGGAGATCTGGCTGGCGGACCCCGCCGATGTTTATCAGGAATCGGCGTACAAGTCCTTTTTACCGGTGAATGCCTCGGCCCGGGCGGATCAGAGTTTTTTCCCTGAGGCGGTCTTGTTAAATCCAGTGGACAAGGCGGCTGAACTGATGAAGGACTATAACCAGTCTCACCCGGCCGGTTCCGTGCTGGTGTTCAATGAAGACGGGACGGACTATCCGACGATAAGAACCAAATTGTTATCAATGGGAGTGACCCGCCTGTTTTTTCTTAAAGGCGGCTTGAACGCATATAAAACGTATCTTGACAACCTGGCGTTGTCCCGGGTTCCCCGGGAGCGAAGAATGCAATCTTACAACAAATGCAAGAGCTGTGGTGATCGATAATCGGAGGTCATATTCCATGACGGCTTTGTTATTCGGGGGGAGGCAGAAAGTGGACGGCAGAGAGTTATCACGTTTCCGTAAGGCGGCTCGCATCCTGATGATCTTATTGCTGGCGCCGGCGGCGCTGGGCTGGCTGGCAACAGGATATCCGGCCGCGGCCGCCACCAATGTCAGCGGAACCATCAGCGTCAATACCACCTGGACGGTCGCGGGCAGTCCCTATATCGTCACCGCTGATGTGACGGTCTCAAGCGGCAAGACATTAACCATTGATCCCGGCGTGGTCGTCAAGTTTAATGCCGGTAAAAGCCTTATTGTCTCCGGTGCGGTCAACGCCGTCGGCACGGCGGACACCCCGATCCTTTTTACTTCCAACGCGGCCACACCAGTGCACGGAGACTGGAATTCTATCCGTTTCAATTCTTCCGCGCTTGCCTCCACCCTTGAATTTTGCACCGTTGAATACGGCGGCGGGCTCAATACCATTCCGGCCAACATTTGTTTTTTCAGCGGGGCCAGTCCGGTTGCGATAAGAAATTGCACCATTCAGTTCAGTGAAATTTACGGTATTTATATCAGCAGCGCCTATCCGGTTATCTCCGGCTGTACGATAAAAAATAATTACTCCTATGGTATTCAATGCTCCAACGGATCCGGTCCGCATGCCGAAATGATTATAGAGAATAATAATTTCATATCCAATGGCGGTGCCATCAGCACCGGCGCTTATATCAACCGGATCTCCGGCAACACCGGAACCGGTAACTATAAGAACTGCATATCGATCAGAAGCACTTTGAGTATCGGTGGAAACTGCACTTGGGAGAAGCAGGATCTTCCCTTTGAAATCAATGACGCTGATGTGGCGGTCAACAGCGGCATAACCTTGGCCATAGACCCGGGAGCGGTCGTTAAGTTCGGCGCCGACAGAGAACTGAATGTAGCCGGCGCACTGAATGCCGTTGGTACCGCGAATGATCCGATCCTGTTTACCTCAAACGCGGCAACGCCCGGGCCGGGAAGCTGGGATCGTATCCTTTTACGATCTTCTTCTCCTGCTTCCATCCTTGAGTACTGCACTATTGAATACGGCACGCGCAATATAAGTGTGGCTTACAGTGGGTCGCCCGCCATCCGATACAATCTGATACGGGCCGGCTCTGACGCCGGCATCTTTGTCAGTGGTTCCATGTGCAATGGCACTGTAATTGAATGTAATAATATAATTGAAAATAAATATGGAATCACCACCTATAACGACGCTCAACCGACCATTGGCAATAATAATTTTGTCGGCAATTCAAGTTGTGGCGTTAATAATAGCAACTCCGCAAGTAAAGTAGTCACGGCCGAAAACAACTGGTGGAACCATCCGGAAGGACCGAACAAAACGGGCGGCGATGCTGTCTATGGCAGCGTGGACTTCGACCCCTTCCTGACAACCTACACCTCCTGCATCCCCCTTCCGCCGCCGGCTGTTACCGGTATTACCCCGGCCAACAATTCCATTTTCATGCTGACCAATGCACCCGCCACGATCACCGTCGCTTTTAAGGAGTATGTCTATAATGACGGCCTTGATTTGCAAAATTCAAATCTGACCGTTACGGACGGCAATGACAATCCGGTTGCCGGCGACTGGCAGTCATCCGATATCAGCCATCTTGTATTTACACCCGCTTATCCATTGACGATGGAATCGGTTTATACCGTCGCCATCCAATTGCAGGACAGTTTAGGCAACCAGTCGCCTCAATATACATATCATTTTGAAGTGGACGGCACGCCGCCGGAGCCCCCGGTCGTTAACCCGGTGACGACCCCCACCAATTCCAGTACCCAGGCAATTTCCGGAACCAAGGAGGCCTATGCTTCCATAGTATTAAATGATACCGAGGTCGTTGGGCATACCGCCCTGACTGCCTGGCAGTACACGGTCACCCTTACCCCGGGCGACAACACCCTTGTGTTTAAGGCGGTTGACCGGGCCGGGAACCAAAGCGACCCGGCCGGGGCGGTGGAGATTTTTTATGACAATGTTGTTCCCGCGCCCATAACCACCCTGAGCGCCGACGGCAACGGCGACGGCACCACCGTAAACCTGAGCTGGACCTATGACGAAACCGCCCAGGGCAGCGATATTAATCATTATGATGTCTACCGGGCCGACCCGGTTGACGGCGTTTGCCAATTAACCAATGTTACCGGCCTGACGCCCATCGCCACGGTCCCGGCCGGCTCCACCACCTATCAGGCTTCCGGCCTGACCCGGGACCAGATTTACTGTTTCGCCCTGATGGCCGTTGACGCTACCGGGCAGTTTGACCCAACCGTGAATGCCGTGGCGGCCACGCCCATTGACACCGGCCTGCCGGCCGAGGCCACCGGTATTTCCGTATCTGATTGTCAGTCAACCAGCCTGACTTTTACCTGGACCCCGTCCGCGTCTTCCGACCTTGCCCACCACAAGGTTTTTTTTGATGGGGATACCATCGGCGTCGTCATTCCATCCGGAACCAATACCTATACGGCCGCTGGTTTAAATGCCGCCTCCACTTATACCTTTAAAATCGTGGCCGTTGACGACGCCGGCAATGCCAGCACCGGCGTGCAGATCAATGCCGCCACCCTGATTGATAACCCCGCCGTTACCTCGGCAACGCCCCATGACGGATATGTGAATCTGACCTGGGCCGCGCCGGCGATTAACGACAACAACCCGGTCAGCCCCCTTAAACATTACGCCGTGTATAAAAGCACGGCGGCCTCTCCGCCGGCCTTGATCGACGAGATGACCCTGGCCTTTACCACCACGTCCACCACCGTCAATGTTCCCAGCCTGATCAACGGTCAGGCCTATTATTTTGCCGTGGCCGCGGTCAATATTTCCAACAGGAAATCAGCCGATGTCAGCGGTAAAACCATTTCCGCGACACCCGCGGCCGACAATGATTCCCCCGTCATCCAATCCGTCACGTTTAACGGTACCGCCCTTTCCGGCGCCACTGTTTCGGCCTCCGGAACGATCCAGGTCGTGGCCACCGATACGGCCGGCATCAGCCGGGTGGCTTTTTCGCTGGTTGATGACGCCACCGGCACAACGGTTTTCTCCTCCACGGATTATTCCTCCCCGTATGCCTGCTCGTTGGATATCCTTACCCTTGCCAACGGCGCCTACACCCTGCATGTAGTTGCCACCGATACCCTGGGCAATGCCAATGACCCGGCCGCGACTTATGGATTTACCGTGGCTCTGCCAGATATCAGCCCGCCGCAGATCACCAGTCCCTCGACCGGCTTTGTCACCAACCAGTCCTCGGTGACGGTTTCCGGAACCGTAGAGAAGAACGCCGTGGTCACCTTCTATGACGGCAGCGACAATTCCCTCAATGTCACCGCCACGGCCAATGCCTCCGGCGTTTTTTCCGCCGTCATCCCCCTTGTCGCCGGGACGAATACCATCAAGGCCCGGGCCGAGCATCTGGGCCGGACCAGCGGCTTTAGCGCGGCCGTCACCGTAACGCTGGATACGACCCTGCCCAGTCCCACCGCCCGCCTGACCGCCGGCGCCTTAAGCAGCGGCCGCGTCAAATTGACCTGGGATGCCGTCAGCGGCACGATCAGCGGTTATAACCTTTACCGCCATACGGCGCCTTTCTCAGAAGTTTCTGCGGCCACCCGGGTCAACGGCGCCACGATCATTACGGGCACTACTTATACCGACCTGCCTGCTTCGGACGGCACCTATTACTACCGGGTGACTACCGTTAAAAAACTTTCCAGTGGGGCGATCAGCGAGAGCGTTCCTTCCAGCGAAGCCTCGGCCGTTTCCGACGGCACGGCGCCGACCGCGGTTGAAATAACGTATGCCCCCCTGGGGCCTGTTGACCCAGCTAGCGGCGCCATGGGCGTCGGCCGGGTCAACGTTACCCTGCAGGTCAGCGAAGCGCTCGTGGCCACGCCCTTCCTCAGTCTTACCCCCGCGGGCGGCCTGCCCATATCCGTCAGCCTGAATAAAATTTCCGACACCCAGTATTCAGGCTACTTCCTGATCGAGGCCAATACCGTGGCCGCCACGGCCTATGCCGTCTTCTCCGGCCGGGACAAGGTCGGCAACGTCGGCACGGTCATCACGGACACCGACGCCGCTTCCATCCTGATCGATACCCACGCGCCGGAAGTCATCCGGCTGGCGGTCCAGCCGGTTTCGCCCATTAATAATGATTCGCCGACGACCGTGACCGCGATTTTCGGCCTGGATGAAGCCCTGGCCGATGGCGCGGTCCCGACCGTCAAATGGCTGCTCTCCGGGGAAGGGCGCACGGCCCAGGCCGTTACCGCCACTGAAATACCCGTTCAGCCAGGCGACGCCCAGACCTGGCAGGTGGAGTTTACCCTGCCCGCCGACGGCGGCTTGACCGCCCCGGAAACTCTTTCCTTTGAATATGAAGGCGCCGACAAGCTGGGCAACGTCGGCCACACCATTTCCGCGGACAATGCCTTCCAGGTTTATCAGGGCAATCTGCCGCCTCTGGAGACCCCTTTCGGTTTTTCGGCCGAATCCATGCCCGGTGGAGCCGTGCGGCTCTCCTGGGCGGGGGTGACCGGTGCTTCCGGGTATCGGCTTTACCGGGGTACGGTCAACAACCCGGCCCAGCTCACCGCCCTGGAGGCGACGCTGACCGACACGGATTTGCAGTACACGGATCTGCCCGTTGCTGATGACATCTATTATTATGCCGTCGCCAGCCTACGGGAAGGAAACGGCCAGAACGCCGAGAGCGCCAAAAGCGCGCTGGTAGCGGCCGCTTCCGACCGGGTGGCGCCGGAGCCGCCGGCGAACCTGGCCCTGGCCCAGGCCTCCAACGGCATCAGCCTGACCTGGACCGGTCCGACCAACGAAACGGTTACGTACAACGTTTATCGCGACAGCGCCCTCATCGACGCCATCAATATAACCGGCCTGATTCCGCTGATTACGGGCATTCCCCAGGCGGCCGTGGTCGACCCCGGCCCTTCGGCCCTTGATATTTTTTACGTTGTCACGGCGGTGGACAAAGCCGGCAACCAATCCCCGCCGTCCGCCTGCGTCAACCACACCTTCCTGCTGCTGCCGGTGGCCGGCATCACCGTCACTCAAGCAGAATCCGCCTACCCGGTCATCACCTGGACCGACAATAATGCTTCAGGCAACATCAGCGGGTACAACCTCTTTCTCGGCCCCAGGTCCGGCAACGTCAAACTCAACACTGCCGGCCCGATGACCGGCCGGACGTTCACCGACACCGGTTATGCCGGCGACGACCGCACCTATACGTTGGTGGTGGTTCATCACAACGGCGTTGATGAAAGCCTGGAACGGGCCGTCACCCTGCCGAAGGTGACCGCCGTGCCGGAACCCGGCGCGACCATCCAACGCGGCATCATGAACGGCCTCAAGTATACGGTCACCAACCGTTCCGCCATGACCCTTTCCAATGTTCAGCTCAAGACGGATGTGACGCTCTCCGACAGCTCAGTCCGCTCCCACCTGTCGCCGGTCTTTTCCCTGGCGGCCGGAGAGACCAGGACCGTGTCCGTAACCATCGGCGGTTATGCCGACCTGCCGGATATGGCCCCGGTCGCCACCACCGTCGCGATTACCGAAGAAGCCAATGAAACCGTCAATATCATCCGGAGCACCGTCCTTCCCGTGACCGACGGATTGCTGGACCTGCGCCTGACCACCGAGGCCTTTACCCGCGGCGGCACGGGCCTGGCCCGGTTCGAGCTGGTCAACACCGGCGTGGAGCAGATCGAGATCATCACCGCCAGGAATACCGGCCGACTTCCCTCTGATGAAATCAGCCTGTTCCTGGTCAACGAGGACGGCAACGTCATTACCGAGAAGAAGTTCCAGGCCGCCACCGGCGGCAATGTGGTCACCCTGCCCAACGGCGACACCGTGGCCCGGATCGTGCCCGGCGGCTCTTTTGTTTCCAGCGATATCGGTGTGCCGGCGCCTGCCACCGCGCCCGACGCCCTGACCGCCCGGCTGACCATCGCCAAATTCTATTATCACCGCGGCCAGGCCGACGAAGTGGTCATGAACGGCATGAGCACCACCGCGCCGGTCTCCCTGATCGAGACCACCTATACCGGCACCGTGGATTTGGTGACGCCGGTCAGCTCTTCCGGCAACCAGGACATCACCATCTCCGGCCGGGCCGTGGAACGCCTGACCGGCGACAGCCTGCCCTTTGCGTCGTTAAAGCTGGTGATCTCCAAAAACGGTTTTGAACAGAAGACAACCGTCCAGACCGGTCAGGACGGAACCTTTACCCATGTCTACACCCCCCAGGCCGGGGACTCCGGCACCTACCAGGTCTGCGCCGTTCATCCCGACCTGACCGAACGGCCGGTGCAGGCCACTTTCACCATCAGCAACGTCAGCCTGCAATATTCCAGCTACAACCTGAAGATACCCAAGAACTACGAATACACCGTTTCGATGAAAGCCACGGCAGGCCAGGGCACCACCGCCGCCAACCTGCGCTTTGATTACCGGGAAGGCGAGAGCGCTCCTCCCGGCGTCCAGATTACGTTCGGCGATCCCATCAATCTTACCTCCGGCCAGAGCGGCCAGGTGACCTTTACCGTGCTGGCCGACAACACCGCCGCCACCACCGGCCAGTTTACCCTGCGCCTGGTCAGCGACGGCTCCCCGGCCGCCGGCTGGGACACCCTGCCGGTCAATTATGTGTTTGCCGAGGCCGTGCCGGTACTCGGATTTACGCCGGACCATGTGGAAACCGGCACTACCGTGGGTACGCCCGTTACCGAGACCGTCACCCTGGAGAACCGCGGCACGGCCGACATGGAAAACGTCGTCCTGACCCTGACCGACGCCGCCGGCAACCCGGTGGTCAACACAACCGCCAATCCCGCCTGGGCGGCTATCACCACCCCGACCCAGATCGGCGCCCTGGTCCCCGGCGCCAAAACCGCGGTCAATATCCAGTTCGCGCCCTCCCAGGCGAGCCAGGTGGGCGACCATACCTTTTATCTGAAAGTGACCGGCGATAACCACGCCGTCGTCAACATCGGCCTCTATGTCGGCGTGGCGGCCGAAGGCCAGCCCGGGAACGTCCTGTTCCACATCATCGACCTTTACACCGGTACGGTTGGCCAGAACGACGAGACCATTGCCGGCCTGGCCAACGCCAAAATCCTGCTGCAGAACGAGCAGACCACTTCCCTCCAGTTTGAACAGATGACCGACGCCAACGGCCAGGCCGATTTTACCGACCTGGCGCCGGGCAATTACAAATACCGGATCCGCGCCGAAAACCATCAGGAAGAGATCGGCCGGCTGTGGATCAAGTCCGGGATCACGGAAACCCGGGAGGTGTTCCTGCAATACAACCTGGTCACGGTGGAATGGGAGGTGGTGGAGACCACCATCCAGGATAAGTATGAGATCATCCTCCATGCCACCTTTGAGACCAATGTGCCCGCGCCGGTGGTGCTCTATGAACCCATGCACGTCAACCTGCCGGATATGGCGCCCGGCGACGTGTTCACCGGCGAGTTCACCCTGACCAACTACGGGTTGATGCAGGCGGAGAACATGGCCCACCATTTAAATGTCGGTCAGGGGTATCGCTTTGAATTCTTGCGCGAGTTGCCCACCACCATCGGCCCCAAGGAAAGGATAACACTGCCCTACCGCCTGACCTGCCTGAGCACCGCTGACGCCGTCGACAGCACCGGCGGCGGTGATGGCGGGGGCGGTGCTTCAGGTGGTTCAGACTATGAATATGGTGAGTGCGGCGGCAAGGGCTCCGCGGGTTGGAGCATGAGCAGCGGCGGAAGCGGCGGTGGAAGCGGCGGCGGAAGCAGCGGCGGAAGCGGCGGCGGCGGAAGCGGAGGCGGGGGAGGTAGTAGCGGCTCTGGTCCTTCGGGTTCGTCCATGGGCGGGAAGAAATGTATTCCGGAGTGCAAATCAGCATGCTGCGACAGTGGCGGTTCCGGATGTGGCGGCGGCAGCGGCGGCGGCCCGGGACCACCTCCACCCCCCGGCCCTGATCCCAGCCCAGCCGCGGACTCATTTTGCCCAGATGACGGTGGCGGCGGCGGAGGCGGCGGCGGAGGAGGCGGAGGCGGAGGCGGCGCCGCATGCGGGCTGACCTGCGAGCCCACCGGTTCGGGAGTGAACCTGCTGTCCGGCGCTTATGCCGTCGAATACTCGGATCTGTATGTGAAAGTACCGGGTGGTAGTATCGCGGTTAAACGGCATTTTGATGCCGAGCGGATTACCCGGGATGACGGAACGAGAATGATGCAATTCTCTTATCTTTTCAACCATGAACAACGGCTGGAGAAAGAATACGGTGATCTTTCCGATGCGGACGATCTTGTTGCCGTCAAATATTACGGCACGACTTATGAAAAATCAGGCGGCAGTCCGGTTGATATAGACGGTTTTAATATTTACGCTGTTTATCAGTCCGGTTCCCGGACAATATCAAGGGTCAGCGATACCCCCCTTGGCGCCTGGGCGGATCCCATGTTCAAGTGGCAGGCACGCGGCGGCAATTGGATTTTGTTCAATTACGACGGTTATGTTATCGAGTATGGCGACAGGAACGGAACGGTCGGCAAAGTGCTCTGGAATGAGCAATCCCGTCAACTCCTCGGCGTGGAAGACAGAAACCACCAGCAGCAGCTCTGGTTTGAGTATAATGCCGGCGGCCGGATCAGCGCCGTGCACGACCTTGACAATCGTCGGGTGGAATATGTCTACGGGCCATCCCCCGGTCAAACCGTTGACGGCGAGGTTATTCCTGGCAGCCTGGAAACGTTTACGGATGTGTATGGCAATCAAACCCATTTTTCTTATGACGACGCCAGCGTTATCGTCACCTATCCTGACGGCAGCACCAAAGAAGTTGTCTATGATTTGGATTTGGGTATGGCGACGTCCGTCGACTATGGAACAGGCAAAACCTTTACTTTTGAATACGATTACAACAGCACCAACCAGGAACGCTATTCAATGGTCAGGACGCCGGATGGTGCGATCAAGGAGACCTGGTATCGCCCGGCCGGGGACGGCAATTTCGGCTACAGCAAAAAAGCCATAAACGGCGATATGATTGAGGAGATTGAAGTTCTGGACAACGGCCGCACCCTGCTGACCACCGACGGAAACGGCAACGTCACCCGCAAGCAATACAATGAATGGGGCCAGTTGGCGCTGGTGGCCTATCCCGACGGCACACAAAAAACCACCCTGTATGACAACGTCATTCATAAGCCGATCAGAAAGACCGATGAAAACGGCATCATCACCACTTATGCCTATGACGCCCAGGTCAACCTGATCGAGAAGACCGAGGCCGCGGGCACGGCCGACGAGCGCGTCACCCGTTATACCTATGACGCGGTCGGCAACCTGACCGAGACCCGCGTCATCGGCCCGCCGGACATCGTCACCACCATGACCTATGACGCGGCCGGCAACATGACTTCGGTCTCTGATCCGGAAGGCAAGACCATGCACTTTACCCACGACGCCATGGGCAATGTCCTGACCCGGACCGATGACGACAACCACACCTGGACCTATGTTTATGACGCGGCCGGCAACATGACCTCGGTCACCGATCCCCTGGATCGGGTCTCGGCCTATGAATATGATGCCATGGGCAATAAGGTCAGAGAGACCGGCCCGGACAACGTTCAAACCCTGTTTGAATTTGACACCCAGGGCCACCTGATCAAACAGACCCGGGTGATCGATCCGGCCGACCGGACCAAGGACGTGGTTACGGTCTTCCAGTACAACTTTGACGGCAAACTGTTAAATATGACCGATCCGGAAGGAGCGGTCACCACCTATACCTATGACGACCGCGGCCGGGTGATCAGCACCACGGACGGCGCCGGCAACGTCGTGTCCATGTCCTATGACGGCGGATCAGGCACGGGCTGCTCTTCCTGCTCCGGCAGCGCCGACCAGCCTTCGGCCATTACCTATCCCACGTTCGTAAAACAGATCAGCTACGACACCCGCGGCAGAAAGACGGCCGAGCGGGATGTGGCCGAACAAACCACCCAGGCCCAGTATGAGTATGACCCGGCCGGCAACCTGATCGCCAAAACCGACAAGGACGGCCGGATCACCGCCTATGCCTATGACAATTTCAATCGGCTGGTCAAAGTGACCGATCCGGCTTCGGGCCAGACCTCCTATGCCTATGACGCCCGGGGCAATCTGGTCTCTTTAACCGATGCCAAAGGCCAGACCACGACCTTTGCGTATGACCTGAACAACCGGTTGACAGAGGAGACACGGCCGGAAGGCGAACAGACGACCTATGCTTACGACGCAGCCGGCAACCTCTCGGAAAAGCGCGACGCCAAAGGCCAGAAGACCACCTATATCTATGACGCCGCCGACCAGTTGATAGAAACCCGGTATTATGATGCCGCCAACGCCCTGGTCAAGACCGTGACGTTCACCTATGACGCCACCGGCCGCCTGACCGGGTATGACGACGGCGCCACCTCGGCCGTCTATGCCTATGACCCGGCCGGACGCAAGGTCACGGAGACGGTCAATTACGGAACGTTCAGCAAAACGCATTCTTATGCTTACATGAAAAACGGCCTGAAAGAGAGCTTTACCGGGCCGGACGGCGTGGCCTATGGCTATACCTATGACACGGCCAACCGCCTGGCCGGGGTCCAGATCCCCGGCTCCGGCCTGGTCACGGTCAGCGACTATACCTGGAACCGACTCTCGGGGATGACCCTGCCCGGCGGGGCTTCCAAGGAGTTTGGTTATGACCAGCTCATGCGGATCAGCCAGATCACGGCCAAGGACCCGGGCGCCAACGAACTCTTGAATTACGCCTACACCCATGACAATATGGACAACATCACGGCCAAGACCACCGAGCACGGGGATTATGCCTACGTGTATGACGCCCTGCACCGGCTGACCTCGGCCGACAACCCGGAGGCCGTAAGCCTGACGGACGAAGCCTTTACCTACGACAGCGTGGGCAACCGTCTGACCTCGGCCGACCGGAACGGGGCCTGGGCATATAACGATAACAATGAGCTTCTGTCAGTGCCCGGCTTGGCCGAAGGATCCGGTAGCGGCGGCCTTCAGGCCGCCAGTTATGAATACGACGCCAATGGCAACACCGTTAAAAAGACCGTTGACGGCGTGGTCTTCAGCTATGTCTACAACACCGAAGACCGGCTGGCCCAGGTCTGGAACGGCCTGCCGAACTCCGGCACGCTGACGGCGAGCTACTATTATGACCCGTTCGGCCGCAGGCTGTGGAAGGACGTCGGCGGAACCAGGACATACTTTCATTATGCCGACGAAGGCCTGGTCGCGGAAATGGACGCCTCCGGAAATGTCGTCAAGACTTACGGCTGGCAGCCGGGCGGTACCTGGGGCACCGATCCGCTGTTCATGAAGAGCGACGGGAGTTATTACTTCTATCACAACGATCACCTCGGTACCCCGCAGAAGATGACGGCCAGGAGCGGGGAGGTGGTGTGGTCAGCCAAGTATGAAAGCTTTGGCAAGGCTACGGTGGAGGTTGAGATGGTTGAGAATAATCTGCGGTTCCCGGGCCAATACTACGATGCCGAGACGGGGCTGCATTATAACGGGTTTAGGTATTACGAACCAGAAATCGGAAGATACCTGCGTAAAGATCCAATAGGCTTCTTTAGCGGGGACCCAAACCTCTTTAGGTATGTATTCAATAACCCTTTAAAATGGAGAGACGAATCAGGTTTAGGGGAAGTCCTTTCTGCCGCCATCCCAATTGCGACAACTGCTTCAGCTCTGGATGGCCCTCTACCTTTTGGCGAAGCTATAGGATCAGCAATCATACTCGGAGCTTTGCTTTATGAAATGTCAGATGACATTGGAGATGCAGCTGAGAGACGTTCAGAATATTTAAAATATCATAACCGTTGTAATGAGTCACCGCCAGAGGGGCTTGATCTATGTGAACGTAAAAAATGGAACCTTCAAAGAGAAAAAGACTGTGTACGAATGAGAGAAGAGTTTTCACGGAAGTGGTATCCCAATGATGGCGACGCCGGTCATGAGCAACAAATCATTGAGAGAAGACAAGCCATTAAAAAGTTAGAAGAATACATAGCGAAAAACTGTTGCAACAAATAAAACCAGTGTTGAAAGGATTTTAACTCTATACATGAATGAAGAAAAATTGCTTAAAGAGGCTTTAAGATTATTTCCTGATAATCTTAGACCATTACATTTTACGAATTATTTACACTGTGAAGAATGTAAAGATCATGATGATGTATTATCGGCACATACAAGAGAAAGTATAACCTATAAAGAACTCGGTAATGCAGTTTGGGACCCAATTGCATTTATAAATGAGAAAGGGTTTAAATATTATTTTCCTGCTTTGGTACGCCTTGCATTGTATGGCAAAGACGAGGAATATTATATTGATCAATTATTATTCCACCTAAATGAAAATAAGAACTGTAATTTATTTAATAAAGAAGAATCACTATTTGTAATTAATTTGCTGAGTTTTCTTAAAGATAATAGGTACAATGAGATAGAGCTAAACATGGATTTAGAAGAGTTGGAAAAAGCATTACTACTTTGGAAACGAAAGAGAACACATAGGGGACGTCCTTAAATAATTAAATAACTCATTCCGTGTGTGAGAGTGGGTGACGGTTTTTTGCCCAACGACTCTAAGGAAACAGGTCAATCTGATGGTCAAAAAAACTCAACCAGGCAGGCATGAACAAGGAGGGATACCCATTTTTTATATGCCTGCCTGGTTGCCTTTTTGCGCCACAGCCCGCAAAAAGCGCACCCATTCTGCCGGCCGACCTCGCCTGTGGCCGTGCGGGCAAGGATGTTTGATGT
This sequence comes from Thermodesulfobacteriota bacterium, assembly GCA_040753795.1. NCBI lineage: Bacteria > Pseudomonadati > Thermodesulfobacteriota > Thermodesulfobacteriota bacterium. Next base: position 114,755 of record JBFMDX010000013.1, on the reverse strand, counting down.
TTGCCTCGCCTGTCACGCGCCTTGCATATCAATTTTATTCTGGATTACCCGATCAAGTCGGGTAATGGCAAATAAAGAAACCGGAGGATGACCAGAGGAACAGGCAAGCCGCGCGCCAGGCTCTGCCGCGGCTTCGATCCCTGCCGTACAAAATAACCGGCGCCGGCAGAAAAAGGTGCGCCCCACGCAATCAATCTTAAGCCCACCCCCCGACCGCTCCCCCTCGCCAGGGGCCGTCACAGGCCTTGCAGCTTGTAGGTTCTGACCCCGTTTATTTGACCACGCCCCGCCGTCGTTACCCTTCGGCGGGGCATACACCCGTCACCCATTTCTTTTTTAACCGCCCATTCGGGCAAGGCCCTGTGCCGGCCCTGTCTCCGCCGGGCGGGCTCACCCCAGGCCGTGCAAATATCTCCTCCCTCAGTTCTTGCCCAGCCCGCATTCAAACGGTATGGCTGTGTGCTCGGGCTCGGCCGGGCTTCTTTGTCGCCCGTCCTCCGCTCCCTGCGCGCACAGCAGTTAAAAAGAAAAACGCCCGCCCATTACCGGAATACTCCGGCCTTACGAACAAACCAGAAAAAACCCATACCAAAAATCGGAAAATAAAAATGTACCACCCTCGTCATTGCCCGGTTTATCCGGGCAATCCAGAATAAAATTGACCTTATACCTTATCCGGGGAGGCGGAGGGCCGACGACGTGGCGAGGGGCAGAGGGAGCGAAGGCGAGGCGTAAAGTTTGCATAGACTTGTTTATGTAAAAGCGAAGCGAGGGAAGGCACGCCGTGCCCACGTCTTGATAATGCGGCATTATCAGACGTGCCGAGCGGAGCGGCTTTACGCCACGCCGAAGCGACCGACAGGCCCGAAGCCGCAAAGGAGAGCCCGAACGCCGGGCGGGCGGGGATAAAATAAATGACCTGGCTGCCCCCGCAGGCTGCGGAAGCCCGCCGGCAGTTTGGCGGGCTGAAGCCCGAGGAGGCAGACAGTTACCGCTGTCTATTTATCAAGAGCCTTTAGATGGGAGTCAATGGCTTTAAGGATAAATTGCTGCTGTGAGGACGGCAGCTCCTTAATTTTATTCATTCTACGTTGTAACTTGAGATCTGGCTTGCCTCCATTGTTTTTGGGAGGCTTAACGCCTAAGAGTTCATCGGTTGTGATATTTAATGCCTTTGATAGCGGAGCAATCAGGTGAGCCGGTGGATATTTTGTCTCACCTTCATAATAGGCTATGACTCGCCGTGACACGCCTATCTTGTCAGCCAGTTGCTGTTGAGTCAGGCCGCTTGATTTTCTTAGGTGCGCCAGGTTTTTACCGAAGTTCATTATGGTTGATTTTGTCTTCATGGAAAAAATATATCACGACTTTTAAAAACAATAGCATTTTGCGCTTGACATCATTATACGATGATCGTACATTATTCATACGCAAAATGACACATTAAAAAACATCAATTTTTTGCTTGACAGTTGATTGACGGGGGTTTGCGAAGAAAAGGCCATCAACCGTAACTTTGGCGAGTGCGGGTTGATGGCCGGAATCCGGCAATCAAAGGGCCAAAACCCTTTGAAAACCTTTTCTTTTTCTATCCTATCTCCCGCAAAAAAGCAAGAAGGGAGGTGATCCGCATGACATCCACGTTAGAAACCACCGACATCTTCCGCGGGGCGTTTTATCTGTGCATGGGCGGACGGCTGGACGACATCCGGTTTAATGAAAACGGCAAACAGATCGCCAGCTTTATGTTCACCGGTCCGGACCTGGTCGAGCATGACCAGGCATACCGGGACGGCCATGCCCTGGTCAACCCCGTCCAGTTCAGAGAATCCCTGAACCATTTGCGCGACATCCTTTTTAACCAGCTCAGACAGCGGGAGACGAGATATGATAGAACAAGAGAAAATCGACCGTATCAAAACTACGGTTGACATGAAAGCCCTGGCCGAGGCCAAAGGCATCAAATTGAAAAAAAACGGCCGGGGATACTTCGGCCTGTGTCCCTTCCACGATGATCACAATCCATCTTTATCCATCAATCCCAAAACCAACCTGTGGCAGTGCTTTGGCTGTGGCGCGGCCGGGGACGTGATCCGGTTTATCGAACTGTTTGACCGGGTGAACTTTACCGAGGCCGTGCGGATACTGTCGGCCCCAGAATCTACCTTACCTGCCCAAAAATCCCCGCCATCAAAACCCCAGCCCAAAGAAAACCCCGACACCCCCGACACCGACAACCCCCAATCCCTGACCGTCAAACAAAAGAAACTCCTGGCCCGCGTCATCGCCTATTACCAGCACACTTTAGAAACAACCACCCAAGGCCTGGACTACCTCAAGAACAAGCGAGGCATCAGCCGCAACCAGTCTTTAAAGGACTTCGGGGCCGGTTATGTCAACGGCACCCTGCTTTCTATCCTTCCGGATGACAAAGAAGTCCTTGACGATTTAAAAGCCATCGGCATCTTAAACGCCAAGGGAAACGAACGCTTTTTAAACTGCGTGGTGTTCCCGCTGTATGATACGGCCGGGGCCGTGGTCAACCTGTACGGCCGCAACATAGACGAGGGCTGCGAGCTGACCCATTTGTATTTGCCGGGCAAGCGTTCCGGCCTGGTCAATGCCGGGGCCGTCAAACGCTCCCAGGCCATCCTTTTAACAGAGTCCATCATCGACGCTTTAACCCTGTACGACCAGGGCTTTACAAACGTCATGCCCCTGTACGGCACCAACGGCCTGATCGACGATCATCTGTCTTACTGCAAAGGCAAAATAAAAGAGGCCTATCTGGTCTTTGACGCGGATGATCCCGGCCGCAAGGCGGCCCAGGCCGTGGCCATGCAGCTAAAAAACAAACAGATCACGGCCTATACGGTCGAACTGCCGGTAAAGGACGTGAACATCTACTTTAACCGGCATACCCCGGAGCAGTTCGAGGCCCTGCTAAAACAGGCTAACCCCAAATCATTAGAGCACTCCGACCATGTTCATCCCAGGAAAAAGACCCTGTACAAGCACACGGAAAACGGCTTTATCGTCGGATACGGAGAACGGCAATACCATGTCAAGGGCATACAAAGAGGCGACACCCAGCTTAAGGCCGTGATCAAGGCCTCGCCGGACGTGGAAGGCAACCTGCCGTTTGAGCTGACCACCATTGATCTGTACTCGTCCCGGTCCCGGCTCTGGTTTGCAAAACTTTGTGCCGACCTGTTCGGCGCGGCCGAGGAACTGGTCAAGGAAGACATTGGCAAGCTGCTGGCCCTGGTAGAAAGTTATCAGCCTAAAGAAAAACAAGCGCCCCGGCTTGAGCCCAGCCAGACAGAAAAGGCCGCGGCCGAGAAGTTCTTAAAAGGCCCGGACATGTTCAAAGACATTCTGGACGCCCTACTGGTCATGGGCATTGTGGGGGAAGAGACCAACAAGATTGTCTGTTATCTGACGGCCGTGTCTCGGCTTCTGGCAAAGCCCTTGTCCACCTTGATCCAGTCGAGAAGCGGGGCCGGCAAATCAACCCTGCAGAACGCCATCCTCCGCTTTGTCCCGGAAAGCCACCAAGAAAAGTACACCCGCGTCACCGACCAGGCCCTGTTTTACAAGGAAGAAGGATCGTTAAAGCATAAAATCCTGGCCATCGAGGAAGAAGCAGGCGTGGGCGGGGCCGCGTATTCTATAAGAAACATTCAGTCAGAAGGCCGGATCAGGGTTGCCGCAACCGGCAAGGATCCGGGCACCGGCAAAATGAAGACCGAGACTTATACCGTGGAGGGCCCGGTCTCGGTCATGCTGACCACCACGGCGGCCGACATTGACGCCGAGACCGCTTCCCGCTTTATCTTTCTGTCCATCGACGAATCAGAATCCATGACGGCCGCCATCCACGACAAGCAAAAACAGGCCAGAACCCTGGAAGGCCTGGTCAACCGGACCAAGTCGGCCCATATCGAGCGTATCCACCAGATCGCCCAACAGATGTTAAAGCCCGTGGCCGTGGTCAATCCTTACACGCCGTATCTGTCTTATCCCACAAAGTCGCTTATCAGCCGCCGGGATCATGACAAATATCTCGGCCTGATCGAAGCTATTGCCTTTTTACACCAGCACCAGCGGGAGGCCAGGACCGTGGCGGCGGACGGCCGGGCCGTAGAATACATTGAAGTCACGTTAGAGGACATCGACAAGGCCAATGTCCTGGCCAATGACGTTCTGGGCCGGAGCCTGGACGAGTTGGCCCGGCCTTCCCGTCTTTTGCTTGACGGCATTTATCGCATGGTCAAAGACATATCCCAAAAACAGGGCATCCCAGTTGACGAGGTTTTTTTTACCCGGCGCATGATCCGGGAGAACATCAACTGGACGGACTGGCAGATACGCGCCCACATCAGCCAGCTTGAGGACCTGGAATATCTTCATGTCCGGTTCGGGGCTCGCGGCAAGGAGTATGCTTACGCCTTGAACTACAAGGGCCAGGGCGAAGGCAGCAGCAAATTTTATCTGAACCTGACGCCTGTTGAAGAGATCAAAAAGCTGATCCGGCAGGAGGAGAAACAAAAGAAATAGCCGGCTACGAGGGTAATCCGGGCAACTACGAGGGTAAATCAAGGGACTACGAGGGAACAACGAGGGTTGCCAAAATGACACTTAAACCTTTGATGTCAAACCATAACCCGAACAACTACGAGGTTGTGGAGCAAGAAACAGCGGGGGGAGAGAGGGGGTATCAATGGAGGTCGTCGTAACTATAGCCGAGTTCAAGCAGCAGTTAAAAGCAAAAGGCTATGCTCCAGCCACCATCGAGAGCTACAGAAAAAGCCTGGACCAGTTCGCGGCCTGGCTGGCCGGGCAAAAGATATCTGATCTCCGGGCCGTGACCCGGCCGGTGGTGCTTGACTATCAATCCTGCGTCATGGCCCGGGCCGTGGCCATGGAGACCAAAGCCTTGAAGATACGGGCCGTCAAGCGGCTGTTTGAGTATCTGGAGGCCGGCCATCAGCTTCTTGTTAATCCCTCCGATGGCATTGTGGAGACCTGCCGCAGAAACCGGAACATCGGGCCGGTGCTGACCATGGCCCAGGTAAAAAAGCTCCTGGCCCAGCCCAACCTCTCTTTAAAAACCCATATCCGGGACCGGGCCGTCATGGAAGTGCTTTACGCCACCGGCATCCGGTTAAACGAGCTGTTGTGTCTTGAGATTTATCATGTGGATTTAAAAGAAGGCGTGCTGTACATCCGCCGCGGCAAGGGCAGCCGGCAGAGGGTCGTGCCCCTGGGCAAGACAGCCGCTGCCTGGGTCAGAGAGTATTTAGAAAAGATCAGGCCCTATTACGCCAAAAAGAACCCGAAAGAAAGACGGCTCTTTTTGCTCAATACCGGCCAAGCCATGACGCCGGCAAGCGTCCGAGGTCTGCTGCTCAAGTATCGCGATCAGGCCGGCATCAAGACCAGCGTCTCCCCGCACACCTGGCGCCGGACCTGCGCCACTCATCTTTTGCAGAACGGGGCCGACATCCGCCATATCCAGGAGCTGCTCGGCCACAGGAGCCTCAAGACCACCCAAGGCTATACCAAAATCATGCCGCGGGAGGTCAAGCTGACCCATGACCGGACTCATCCGAATCAGGAGCAACCATGATCATCGCCGAGCTTATACCGGTATATCTAAACCATTTAAAGACCCTGAGCCGGTCTTATTACACCATCCGGGGGGCTAAATACGGGCTGAACGATTTGGCCGGGTTCCTGGCGCAGGAGCAGGCCGTAACCCTTGAGGCGCTGACTTCTGACATCCTGTACGAATACCAGCAGGAACTCAGCTGCCGGCACACCGTTGCCGGCCGGCTTCTGTCCCCGCGGACCCAGGCGCAGATGCTGGGCACGGCCAAAGGCTTTACCCGGTTTTTAAAAGAACGCGACTATCTTGTTCATGATCCCGGAGAGGCCCTTCAACTGCCTAAAAAACCCCGACGCCTGCCCAAGGTCATCTTAAGCGCCGTTGACATCAAAAATCTCATGGCCGCGCCGGACACGCGCACCAACCGGGGTTACCGGGACCGGATCGTCCTTGAGATTCTTTATGATACGGCCATCAGGCGTTCGGAACTGGCCGGGCTGCGGCTGGTTGATCTTGATCTTAAATCCGGTTATGTCCTGGTTCACGGCAAGGGCGATAAAGACCGGGTCGTGCCCATGAGCCGCCGGGTATGCGGCCTGACGGAAAATTACATCATGATGGTCCGGCCCGCCTGGATAAGCGGCCGGGACGCCGGCCATCTGATCTTAAACCGCTGGGGAGAGAAGATGGACCCCAACGGCGTCTGGGCCGTGGTCAAGCGCTGCGCCCGCCTGGCGGGCATCAAGAAAAACATCTCCACCCACACGTTCCGGCACACCTGCGCCACCCATATGTTAAAGAACGGCGCGCCGATCCGGCACCTGCAGGAGATGCTCGGCCACGAGTCGTTAGAATCCACCCAGCTTTACACCCGGGTCACCATCAACGATTTAAAAGAGATCCACAGCAAGTATCATCCCTCGGAAATAGCGGCCGGCGGATAGCCGTCCACCAGCGCAGGAATACCAGCACTCTGCCGTCATCCGGCGATTAAAAAGAAAACGAATTTCTTTTTTAACTGCCACAATCAGTTTGATTTGAAAGGCGGATTGTCATACTCTTGCAAATGAGTTCTATCGGGGGGCAACAAAACAAGGGGGGTAAAAAAGAGGTCTTTATGGGGGACTCGCATCAGAATATATCCGGGCCAATACTACGATGAAGAGACCGGCCTGCACTACAATCTGTGGCGGTATTATGAGCCGGGGACAGGGAGGTATCTGAGAAAGGACCCGATTGGTTTGGGTGGCGGAATTAATTTGTATGCATATGTCGCAGGAAGACCGCTAAATTTGATAGATCCAAGGGGACTTGCCAAGTGCAACATTCCAAAAATAGGACCGTACAGCAATCTTCCAACACCCATTACGAAATGTGCAAGAGATACCCTGATTGATTGCATTGTTCAGGTTGAATCTGGAGGAGATCCCAATGCTGTGTCAAATAAAGGTGCGAAAGGTTTGATGCAAATAACCCAAGCAGGCATTGACGAGCTTAAAAGACAGGGACTATATGATTCAAAAATGACTGATGATGCATCAGGAGTTAAACTTTTTAATTTATTGCTATCTTTTTGTGATAACGCAACAAATGCTTTGGCTGCTTATAATGCAGGCTACCCAAGAGTTAATGACGCAGACGGCGTACCCGATATAGCAGAAACAAAAAACTACATAGAAAAAATTGATAATTGCCTTAAAAATAAAGGAATTGAAAAAGGTCTTGAAGCGGATGACCTTGTAGGAGATTGCCCATGCGATCAAAAATGACATGTCTGACTATAATAATATTGTTTATTGCAGCGCCATCGGTTGTGAAATCAGATTTTTGCGATGATCGAACAACGGAATCTTACCACGCTCCTTCTTGTAACAAAATTTGGGTAGTACGAGATCCAAACAGAATTGACAATTTACAGATCGACCATAAACCATCTTATCATACATACAGTCGGTGGGTTATTGATGAACAAACATATATAATTGCCTATAGGGATATCGATTATGACCCCAATGATATGGTTGCCGATATCTATTTGTCTGGTAATGGATCATATACTTTAGTTGGTGATATTGCTATCAAAGGCAACGTCGTAAATGTTTTTGCTGCAAAACTGACTTCAAATATGCATCACGATTTGGTTTTCAGATTTAACTCTGGGCAATTACAATACGTTTCTGTGGTTAAAATAATAAATCAGAAAATTATAAAAGTTTTTGAATATGGTGGGACAGAAATAGAGATCAATAGCGAAAAAAATCCGATGATAATTATTAAATCAAAAACCCCAAATATTATACAGCAGTATATTTGGGATTCTGCCAACAGCAAATTTTTCAAGGCTCAAGAATTCCCCTGGCATAAGTAGAGAAAAGGAAAGGCTGTCGTTGAGGCCGGAGCCACGGTTGAAAATAACCTGCGGTTCCCAGGCCAATACTTTGATGCCGAGACCGGACTGCATTATAATTTCTGGCGGTACTATGAACCGGGGACGGGGAGGTATTTGAGGACGGATCCGGTGGGGATTAGGAGTGGAATAAATTATTTTTTATACGTACTTTCAAACCCATTAAATAAATTTGATCAAACAGGATTAACTTGGGGATCACTTCCTTCTTTCATTGGTGTCGAATCACATTGTATTTTTGGGGTTGGCCTTACAAGGGTTCAGTGTTGTGATGAAAAAGGGAATCGAAGAACATTTCTATATAAAAAGTCGTGTGTTGGCCTTGCAGTTGGGGTGTCAGGTTCGGGCGGGATTGTAACTGGTATGAGCGGAAAGAATTGTGATCCAGATAAATATAAGGGATGGTTTTATGAAGTCGGAATAGCCCTTGGCGATATTGGAGTAGGGATTGATTTCGGTATTTCAGATGATGGCCAACTGTCTGGTGTAAATGAAGGCGGCGCAGGACCAGGGCTTGGTTTTCTGGTAAAAGCTACATGGTGTTTATATGAGTTGATAGACCAAGATATCGAACCGTGTGGTTGCAAGTAGAATGTGAGTCCGAAAATGAAAGAAATTCCACGTTATATCCTATTTGCAATATTTGCGATTTCTATCGTTTTAACCATTTATAGCCTTAATTATAGGGATGCTGAAAATCCTGAGAACAAAGCCTGTATATTGCTTCTTGAATTGAGACAATTGGCAGAATCCCATATCGATTATGTCATTATCTCACCATATCAATTTAGCGGGGAAAATTTTAAATTACTTATTGATTCTGTTGGTTGTATTGACGAGTTCAAAAAAGCCCTTAGAAAGGCCGATTTGACTCCTATCTCAGGTCATAGCGGCTCAATATTTGAATGCACAATCACCATTAAAACAGGCGACAAAGAGTTTCAATATTTAGCATCCGTTCATGAAAAGGAAATAAACGAATTATACGTCACTGATAAATTTTATGAATATCGAGGAAATGGCCTTTACGGAAAGGGGTCGGATCAACCTGCAAGATTGCCAGGAATTGGTAAATGGATTATGAGTGCTGCTCCACAAGGGATGCGTTAACCTGCCCCTGAACTATACGGGCCACGATTTGGGGACGCCCTTTATATTTTTACATTTGAGGGCAAAACAGCCATCAGCGTTTAAGATTTTTCCTAACCGCGTTTTTGGGGGCGGTGGGTGGTGGGAATAGATAAAAGAATCAGCCGGGCTCCGCGCGCAGGCAACCCCGCTATGCAGCGGGGTAAACTTCGCCCGCAGGGCGTAGCCCGAGCACGGAGACCGACCTTATGTTTTATTCAGGAATGCTTCAGGCGTAATCCCGGCTTGTTTTAAGATCGCTCGTAACGTGCCTTCGGGCATCTCTCCCGGATGATTGGGAACGGTGGTATATCGATCAGTCTGCTGATTATACCAAATCTCATGGCTTCCCGCGGCCTGGCGATCGAATAAAAATCCATGTGCCTTCAATCGTTTAGTGATCTCTCGGTATCGAAACCGGATAATCGTCCCATGTTATGCGTTCACAATCAGCGGGTAATCAAATGAATCGCCAATTTCAGAAAGATTAATATGGCCGCTTCTCTCTGTTTTTGCCTCAAGCAGTTTGCGGGCCACATCCCGCGCGATCTCTAATGCTTCGGTTGCCGTCCGGCCTTGGGCCACCAATCCGGATACATCATCCGATGTTGCCAGATAAACACCTTCCGGTAACCTCTCAACGTGGATGTTGATAAATTTTTCCATAAATCACCTTGATTTATTGTTTGTCGACACCTTTGCGATTTCTGGAGACACCATACTAAATTATTAATGATTGATCAAGCTGATGGGTGGCCTGGCTTGACCGGGTAATCCAGAATAAAGTTGACCGTTACCTTATCCGGGGCGGGTGTCCGGGAGAATGTAAGAAGATGCAGGCGCCACCGCGCCCTATCCCTCGCCCTGTTCAAAGCGTTTCCAGATGGCCGTAAAGTCAAACCGGACATTCCGGAAGTTGTCGAAGGTCAGGTCGGTAAACGGCAGGCAAGCCGCCTTCCGGACATGCTCGAAAAGGCCCAGATACGTGGCCAGAATTCTCTTGTTCCAGTCAAGGCCCAGCCGGTCGGTCAGTTCCCGGATAAGGCCCTTGTCCGCTTCTATTTCCAAAAAATCGCCGTAGGGCATGGTGTCCAGGCAGATCACCGCTCCGGGCACCAGGAATGTCTCCCGGTACTTTTCATAAACCTGACAGGGAAAATAGCCCAGGGACTCCAGGATGCGGCCGGTGGCCTCAAAATCGCCGACCTCGGTCTCGATTTCCCGGTATATTTTAAACTGATTATCGCCCTTATCAAGGGCCTGCTTGAAGGTCAACACATTCCGATTGTCCTGTCGAAGCCGCAGCAGGGCTTTTTGTCTGATCAGGCTGTTTCCCGCGTCTTCAAAGCGGATATTTTTTTCAAACACCCGTCCGGATGACACGGCGCCCGCTGCGGCAAGCCGCTGACGCAGGCCGGGCGGGTCGTCCACATGATATTTGACCTCTATCTCCTCGTGTTCCATTTGTTCTTCCTGTGACAATGTCACGATCCATACTGCCCGATATCGGCGGAAAGCTGGCCGCAGGCCGCGGAGATATCGGCGCCTTTGCTCAGGCGGGTCATGACGGTGTAATGGTGGTCATGCAATGCCTGCTTGAACCGGTCAATGACGGAGTCGTCCGGGCGCTTGAAGGAGCTCTGCCGGTGCTCATTAAACGGAATCAGGTTGATTTTCGCCTTCAGGGGCCGGAGCAGACGGATCAGCCGCGCCACGTCAGCCTCGCTGTCATTGACGCCTTTGATGAGAATGTATTCAACGGTTATTTTCTGCCGGTGGGAGAGGGGATAGGCGGCGCAGGCCGCCAGCAGCGATTCGATGGGATATGTTTTGTTGACCGGCATGAGAAAGTCCCGGGTGCGGTTGTCGGTGGCGTTGAGGGAGACGGCCAGATTGATTTTTGTTTCCCGGCCTAGCAGCGCGATTTTCGGCACGATGCCCGACGTGGAAAGGGTCACCCGCCGGGTGGAAAACTTCATGCCGTCGTCTCCGTCCGTGATGATTTTCAGGGCCGTCAGCACCGCCCCGAAGTTGGCCAGGGGCTCACCCATGCCCATCAGCACGATGTTGGTCAGCCGGCGGGCCTTATCCAGGGTGCGGCCGACCTCCAGGATCTGGCCGGTGATCTCTCCCGGCGTCAGGTTCCGGGTAAAGCCGCTGGCGGCGGTGAGACAGAACCGGCAACCCTGGGCGCAACCCACCTGAGTGGAGATGCAGAGGGTGTCGTGACCGTCTTCCGGGATCAGGACGCTTTCAATATGATTGCCGGCGGCCAGGGTAAACAGATACTTACGGGTGCCGTCGGCGGAGACTTGGGCTTTTGCGATCGCCAGGCGGCTGATGGTAAAGTGTCGGTCCAGCAGTTCTCTGATCGGCTTTGAGATATTGGTCATGGCGGAAAAGTCGTCCGCCTGATGCTGATAGATCCATTTGAAAATCTGATCGGCCCGATAAGGGGCAATGTCATGATCACTCAACCAGGCGACCAGCTCTTCTTTGGAGAAGTCCCTGATGTCGACCCGGGTGTCCGTTGCTGTTGAAGACCGGGCGATGTTGTTGCTTTTGCTTGCATGTTCCATGTTTTTGTAATAAATAATCCCCCAAAAGTAAGCAAGTGATATTATTTGCTTGACTTGATTTTGTAAATGTTTTAATTTACAAAATTTTTATGAAGAAAGTGGGATGAGGACCCCGGATGTTTGAAAGTTTATCCTCCCGGCTGGACGCGGTCTTTAAGAAGCTGAAAGGGCAGGGAAAACTTACTGAACGGCATATCGATGACGGGTTGAAGGAGATCCGGCTGGCGCTGCTGGAGGCGGATGTCCATTACCGGGTGGTCAAAACGTTTATCGCGGACGTGAAGCAGCGCGCCCTGGGCAGCGATATTCTGGACAGCCTGACCCCCGGGCAGCAGGTGGTCAAAATCGTCAACGAGGAACTGGCCCGGCTGCTGGGCGGCACCCGTCAGGAGTTGTCGCTTGACGGTCAGATACCGGTATCGATCATGCTGGTGGGGCTGCAGGGCTCGGGCAAGACGACCACCGCCGCCAAACTGGCCGTCTATTTACGGGGCAACCGGCGGAAACCCTATCTGGCGCCGGCGGACGTATCCCGTCCGGCCGCCATCGATCAGCTGATTAAACTGGGAAAGCAGATCGATGTGCCCGTGTTTCCGTCCTCCGCCGACATGAACCCGGTCGACATCTGCAAAAAAGCGCGGGTGGCGGCCCATCAGGCGGGATGCGATACGGTGCTGCTGGATACCGCCGGCCGGCTTCATGTTGATGCCGATCTGATGCGGGAACTGGCGGACATCAAGGCGGCCCTGTTGCCGGCCGAGATCCTGCTGGTGGCCGACGCCATGACCGGTCAGGACGCGGTCAATATCGCCCAGTCCTTTAACGAGCAGCTTGATATCGGCGGCGTCATTCTGACCAAGATGGACGGTGACGCCCGGGGCGGGGCGGCCTTGTCCATCAAGTCGGTTACCGGCAAGCCGATCAAATTTGTCGGTGTCGGTGAAAAGGTCAACGCCCTGGAACCCTTTCATCCCGATCGGGTGGCGGCCAGCATCCTCGGCATGGGAGACGTGCTTTCCCTGATCGAGAAGGCGCAGCAGGTAGTTGACGAGAAGCAGGCGGCGGAACTCGAGAAAAAGCTGGCGCAGAACGAGTTTACGCTGGAGGATTTCCGCAACCAGATGACCCAGATCCGGAAGATGGGCTCCATCGGGGAGATACTGAAAATGATTCCCGGCATGGGAAAGGTCAAGCAGCTTTCCAATGCCGAGGTGGATGAGCGGGAACTGGTAAAAATTGAAGCAATCATTAACTCCATGACCCCGGAGGAACGCCGGAAACACTCCCTTATCAATGGCAGCCGGCGGAAGCGGATCGCCCAGGGAAGCGGCACAACGGTTCAGGATATTAATCGGTTGCTCAAGAATTATACGCAGGTAATGAAAATGGTAAAGAAAATCAATAAAGGCGGTCTGCGCGGCCTGGGCCGCGGCATGATGCCGTTTTAAGGAGAAAAGACAATGGCTGTAAAAATCAGACTGGCAAGACATGGCAGAAAGAAAAGACCCTTTTTCCGGATCGTTGTGGCGGATGAACGGTTCAGCCGGGACGGTCGTTTCCTGGAGAAGGTGGGCACTTACAACCCCCTGAAAGATCCCGCTGAAATTTCGGTGAAAAAGGAACGGGTGGAGTACTGGCTGGGGCAGGGCGCTCTGCCTTCGGATACCGTTAAAAGCCTGTTGCGCAAAGAAGGCGTGTCTCTGGCGTAATCGCCGGAAGTGGACGCCGCTTTTTGACATTTTACCGTATCATGGGGTATAATACCAAGCGTGGATAGTGGCAGGTTATCGATGTGGGGATACCGATTCTTTGAATGTCAACTTCAATTGGCGGTAAAGGAGATGGGGCTATGAAGGATCTGATCGAGTACATTGCCAAGGCGCTGGTAGACAACCCCGACCAGGTGTCGGTTACGGCCATCGATGGCAGCCAGACGGCGGTTCTGGAACTGAAAGTGGCCAAGGAAGATCTGGGCAAGATTATCGGCAAACAGGGACGCACCGCCCGCGCCATGCGAACCATCCTGAGCGCGGCGTCAGCCAAGCTGCAGAAGCGGACGGTTCTGGAAATCGTCGAATAGTTTTTCATCATGGCCACAGACAGGTATCTTTCCATCGGAAAGATCAGCGGCGTTCACGGTCTTTGCGGTAACCTCAAAATTCATCCCTACGCGGACGACCTGTCGGACATATCTATCGGGTCCTGTCTGATTATCAGAAGACAAACCGATACGAAGAACGAAAGAGCGGTAACGGTAACAGGATGGCGGCCTCATGGACGCGGATTCCTGTTGTCCTGCGAGGAAATAACCAGTCGCAGCCAGGCGGAAGAGGAAATCGGCGGCGAACTGGTTATTTTGCGTTCAGGCCTGCCCGATCCGGGCGAAGGAACTTACTACTGGGTCGACATCATCGGGCTGTCCGTGTTCACGCTGGAAAATGTTTTCGTCGGTCGTGTCCGGGAGATCATGCCCACGGGCAGCAATGATGTCTATGTAATATACAATCCCGAGACCGCGGAGGAGATCCTTCTTCCGGCGATCCGGTCCGTGGTCAGGGAGATCGACCTTTCCGCCGGTATCATGCGGGTAACGCTGCCGGAAATGACGGGATAAGAGCGTCGCGGATGGATTTTTGCATTCTAACGATTTTTCCGGAAATGATGGGCGCCTTTTTCGCCCACGGTATCGTCCGCAGGGCCGCTGAGGCGGGAATTATTTCCGGCGGCTCTCTGGATATTCGCGATTTTGCCGAAGGCCGACACCGGGTGGTGGACGACCGGCCCTACGGCGGCGGCAACGGCATGGTGATGAAACCGGAGCCCCTGGCGGCCGCCATCCGCTGCGCCAGAGAACGGCGCCCGGGAGCGGCGGTCATCCTGCTGACACCCCAGGGCCGCCTGTTTTCCCAGAAAACCGCGGAGGATCTGGCCCGGTCCGGACGCGATCTGATCCTGGTCTGCGGACGATATGAGGGCGTGGACGAGCGCGTCTGCCGGGAACTGATCGATGAGGAGATGTCCATCGGCGATTATGTGCTGACCGGCGGCGAAGTGGCGGCCATGATCGTGGTCGACGCGGTCACGCGGCTGATCCCGGGAGCCCTCGGCGGGGAGCAGTCGGCTGAAAAGGATACCTTCGGCAACGGCCGCCTGGAACACGGCCAGTTTACCCGTCCGGCCGTGTTTGAAGGCCGGGAGGTCCCGGAGATTCTGCTGTCCGGCAATCACGCCGCCATCGAGCAGTGGCGGCTCGAGGACTCCCTGAAGCGGACGTTTTTGAAACGCCCGGACCTGCTGAAGCTTCAGCCGGTCAATGAAAAGGAGAAGGAGATTTTAAGGAAATGGTGTCGTGAACTTGAAACGATCGCCGGGATCTGAACTGTATGTGGCCCTGCTGCACCATCCGGTTCTCAATAAGCGCGGAGAAACCATTGTTTCGGCGATTACCAACCTGGACCTGCACGACATCGCCCGGGCGTCCAGAACGTACGGCGCGGAACGTTTTTATGTCGTCACCCCGCTGGCGGATCAAGCCCGGCTGGCGCGGCGGATCATAAATTACTGGACAGAGGGGCAGGGCGCTGATTATAATCCGCGCCGCGCGGAGGCGTTACGGCTGGCGACAGTCAAAACGGACCTGGACGAGGTCCGGAACGATATCCGGCTTAACGCCGGTGACTTTCCGGTGGTGGTGGCAACCAGCGCCCGGCCCCGGGAACAGGCGGTCGGTTTTTCTTTTCTCAAAGAACTGTTAAGGGAAAAAAGGATTCTGCTGGTGTTTGGAACCGCCTGGGGAATGGCGGAAACCGTCCTGGCCGGGGCCGATTATGTGCTGGAACCCATCCGGGGTCGGGGTGATTACAATCATCTGCCGGTGCGTTCGGCTGTGTCGATAATGCTGGACAGGCTGGTCGGATGTGGTATATGATAAAAAAATTTTTTAGAGATAACTCTATATTTACAACATAACGTCATGATGTTCTGGAGGCAGAGATGGAAGTCGTAAGACAGATCGAACAGGAGCAGTTGCGGATTGACATGCCCGAGTTTACCAGCGGGGACACGGTCCGTGTTCATGTGAAAATCAGAGAAGGTGAAAAAGAGCGGATTCAGGTTTTTGAAGGGGTCGTGTTGAAACGCCACAACGGCACCACCAACGCCACCTTTACCGTCCGCAAGACCTCCTTCGGGATCGGGGTGGAGCGTATTTTCCCGCTGCACACCCCGTCCATTGACCGCGTTGAAGTGGTGAAAAAGGGCCGCGTCCGTCGTTCCCGCATTTACTATTTCCGTGATCTCAGGGGCAAGGCGGCCAAGATCCAGGAAGAACGTACCGCCTGAATCTGACAGGCCGCGGCAAATCGGCAGCCATTCATGAGAGAGTTTGAAACCAGAGCGGCCGGCCTGGGTTTTTCCGTTGTCGCCGGTATTGACGAGGCCGGCCGGGGACCACTGGCCGGGCCGGTGGTTTCCGCGGCAGTCGTGTTGCCCCCGGATTACGCCAATCCTCTCATCGATGATTCCAAGAAATTGACGCCCGGGAAACGGGCGCTGCTTTACGAGCAGATCTATCAGGATGCCGTGACCATCGGGATCGGTATCGTCGACGCAGTCGAAATCGACCGCATCAATATTCTTCAGGCGACGCGGCTGTCCATGGCCATGGCGGTCGGGAATCTTCGGCCGCAACCGGACTACCTTCTGATCGACGGCAACACCGGTATCGCCCTGCCGCTCCGTCAGGAACCGATTGTCGGCGGGGACGGCCGCAGCATCTCCATCGCCGCGGCCTCGATCATCGCCAAAGTTACCCGGGACCGGATGATGGAGCGATACAGTCTGGACTATCCCGAGTTCGGGTTCGCGACGCACAAGGGCTATCCCACCCGGGCTCACCGGGAGGCGGTGATGAAATACGGCCGGACGCCCATTCACCGGCGCAGTTTTACCGTTAAAGTATAAAGGGTACCCTGAAAACATATTCAGGCCAGGGAGGGCCGCATGTTAAATCAATTCCAGCGTTACGGCCGCAAAAGCGAAGACCGGGCCGTCGCTTTTCTCAAGAAGCAGGGCTACACCATCATCCAGCGGAACTATCGAACCCGGCTGGGGGAAATCGACATCATCGCCCGGGACAAAGAGACGATTGTTTTCGTTGAAGTAAAGGCCCGCATGACCGACCGGGCCGGCAGCGGCAAATCCAGCATCACCCGGAACAAACAATTCAGGATTACGCGACTGGCCCAGTATTATCTGAAGCAATCCGGCCTGCGCGACGTCAAGGCCCGGTTCGACGTGGTGGTGATTCAGGGGGACGGCGAAACGGTGGAGCTGATCCGGAATGCGTTTGCGGCGGTGTTGGCGTGAGGCTGCGCTGTTGGGTTGTTTAGGAGTTTAGTCGTTGAGGGGTTGAGTTGTTTAGGGGTGAGGCAGCCACCTAAACGCCTCAACCTCTGAACCCATCAACGCCTAAACACTTGAGCACCTTGACCCCACTTTCCGCTGCTGATAAACTACCGCTTTAAATTAACCTTTTAAAACGCACAAAGGAGGAACCCGTCATGGCAAGCCCCGTCTATTTTACCGATCTCTCGGCCAGCTACAAGGAAAACCTCATTACCAAACTCGGCCGGCTGATGCAGGCCGCCGGGCTCAAGGAGGTGGTCGCGCCCCGGGATCTGGTGGCGGTCAAGCTGCATTTCGGGGAACTGGGTAACACCGCCTATATTCGTCCGGTGTTTCTGCGCAAGGTGGTCGATGACCTGAAGGAGATGGGCGCCGTTCCGTTCCTCACCGACGCCAACACCTTATACGCCGGTACCCGCAGCGACGCCGCCCATCATCTGGAAACCGCCATACGCAACGGGTTTGCCTACGCGGTTGTCAACGCGCCTCTGATCATTGCCGACGGTCTGAAAGGGAAAACCGAGGTGGCGGTTCCCATTGACGGCAAGCGGTTTACGGAGGTTTATATCGCCGCCGAGATTGCCCGGGCCGACGCCTATATTTCCATGGCCCATTTCAAGGGCCATGAACTGGCCGGATTCGGCGGCGCCATCAAAAATACCGGCATGGGCTCCGCCTCCCGCCGGGGGAAGCTGGCCCAGCATTCCACGGTCTGTCCGACGGTCAAGACCAAAAAGTGCGTGGGCTGCGGGGAGTGCGAGAAGCACTGCGCTTCCGAGGCCATTGCCGTGGCCGAGAAGAAAGCGGCCATCAATCCGGAAAAGTGCGTGGGCTGCGGGGAGTGCATCGTCGTCTGCCCGGCCGGCGCGGTCCAGATCGAATGGAACCAGTCGGTGCCGACCTTTCTGGAAAACATGGTCGAATACACCCATGGCGTGCTTAAGGACAAGAAAGACAAGGC
Source organism: Thermodesulfobacteriota bacterium (assembly GCA_040753795.1). Lineage (NCBI taxonomy): Bacteria > Pseudomonadati > Thermodesulfobacteriota > Thermodesulfobacteriota bacterium. The sequence continues at coordinate 96,663 of JBFMDX010000013.1, read as the reverse complement.
CCTGTTCGTCAACTTCATCACGGATGTGGCCCCGGCCTGTGACTGTTTTCCCTACAATGACGCGCCGGTGGTCCGGGACATCGGCATGCTGGCCTCGACCGATCCGGTGGCCCTGGATCAGGCCTGTGTCGATCTGGTCAACAAGGAACAGGCCCTGCCCGGGTCGCGGCTGGAGACCAACCGGGACGCGGGAGAGGACAAGATCAAGGGCCTTTATCCCTATATCGACTGGGAGATTCAACTGGATTACGCTCAGCAACTCGGCCTGGGAAACCGTCAGTACGCGTTGAACAAGATATAGGGGGATTTTTATGATCCGGGGCCTGTTTTCTCTTGACAGCAGCCGCCGCGCTGGGTCAATATAGGCCCCATCATTTCTTGGCAGTGGGCGCGTAGCTCAGTTGGCTAGAGCGCTACCCCGACACGGTAGAGGCCGCCGGTTCAAGTCCAGCCGCGCCCACCACTTACCAATAAGGCCACGCGCCTTCCCAGGGCCTATTTCATCCGGCTGTATTTTTTCAGATTCGCTTTGATGTACGGCATATGTTGAACCAGATGGATGAAACTATTGTGGCCGGATCCCGGTCAGGATTTTTTTCGCCTCGGGCCAGTCATACAGCACCGCGTCCCAGATATAGGTCGGGCGCTCCGTGGCCAGGCATTTTTCAAGCAGGGCAACGGCCGGACCGGTTTTGCCTTCGGCCAGATAGACCTTGGCCAGGGAGAGGCTGGCGATGGTGAGATCAGGGTCTTTTTCGTACGCCCGGCGGGCCAGTTCCATGGCCCTGGGTTGATCCTTGACCGGCCAGGGCGCCTGGGAATAGATCAGCGCCAGGATGACGCCGGACAGCACCGACAGCCGATGGTCCGGATCGGTGGCCATGGCCTGATGCAGATAGGTTTTGGCCTGACTGATCTGCTTTATCGCCGAAAGCATGCCCGACATGTCGGCCAGGCGGGCGTAAGCGGTCCCGGCCCAGTACATGCCGCCCACGGATTTCGGGTTCATGGCCAACGCCTGTTCGGCCAGCGCGATGGTCCGTTCAACCAGTTGTTTCCGTTCCTTCGGATCACGGACTTCCTCTGATTTTTTGAACGTTACTTCGCCCAGGCGCCATCGGGCTTCTTCGTTGTCCGGAGCCAGGCAGATCGCTTCCTCGTAAACGGCCATGGCCCTGTCCAGGTTGGTCAGGTCCAGATGCATCCGGCTTTCAAAATCCCATCCCTGCCGGAAGAGCTCCTGGACGCGATCGGCGGCGGGATCCGCCTGGGTCGGGGCCGACGGTAGAAGGACCATGATGATGAAGAAGAGCCGGAACGGGAGGGACGACAGGCGAAACATCCGCCGAATGGGGTCAGTCATGTCAGGCGTTCCCGGCTTAGCGTTGATTTCCGGCGGAACGCTTCCTGATCCCTGCTGCCAGCGCAATCAGGCCGATGGACCCCATGATGATACCCGGCGCGATGTCGTGGAACCCCCGCAATTCTTTAGTGATATAGATCTCGTGGGTCTGGATGAATAAAATCCAGTAGCCGCTGCCGATGAACGCCAGAAATCCGAGGATGATCATGGTGGAACTGTTGAGCCGCTGCATGCGGGATGCTTTTTCCGCCGCTTCCAGCGACTGGTAGGACAGGGCGATCCGGTCGTAAATGATATAGGCGGCAACGAGGATGATGATGGTCAGGCTGGTGACGGTAACCCATACATGGTAGTAGAGATCGGCCATAAGGCACTTCCTTTCCCGGATATTTTATCTTATAGGGATTGATCTGTTTGTAATTATAAACGCGATTGATTATAAACCAAAATAAAAAAAATTCAAAAAGAGGAAGGAAAATGAACTGGACCGCCGTAACCGTCGGTTTTAACGCCGATGCTTCTTCCAGGGACACGATCATTGAAATTGTTGCCGACCTGTTTTACCGCCTGGGCCTGAATGGCGTCGAGATCAACGAGGCGGCGGCCGCGTCGGACGGTTCGGCGGCTGTCGCGGTCACCGGTTATCTGCCCGCTGATGCGTCGGTGGAGGATAGCCGGTCCCGGCTTCAGGCGATGATTGACGACCTGCCTGCCGGTGTGAATATCCGATTCACGGTGACCTGCAGGCCGGTTGATGAGGAAAACTGGGCGGATTCCTGGAAAGCCCATTTTCAGCCCTTGAGAGTCGGCCGGCATATGATCGTCAAACCGACCTGCCGGGATAGCGCGGCCGGTCCGGAGGACATTGTCATCGAGATCGACCCCGGCATGGCCTTTGGAACCGGCACACACGCGACCACCCGCATGTGCCTGGTCATGCTGGAGCGGTATCTGCGGCAAGGCATGACGTTGCTGGATGTGGGCACCGGATCGGGGATCCTGATGATCGCCGCTTTCAAGCTGGGAGCCGGCGCCGTGTGCGGAGTCGATAACGATCCGGTGGCGGTGGAGACGGCCCGGGCCAACCTGGCCTTGAACCGCGTGGATTGTAACCGGGCGAAAATTTTATGCGCCGACCTGGTGGACGGGGTGAACGGCCCTTTTGATCTGGTCTGCGCCAACATCGTGGCGGAGGTCGTGGCGGAGCTGATTCCATATCTCCGGAAAATTCTGTCTCCGGCCGGGCGGTTTGTCTGTTCCGGTATTCTGGATGACAGAAGTTCACTGGTTGAGGAGCGGTTGCGGCGCTACGGTTTTACCGTTCTGGACCGGCTGGCGGAAGAGGAATGGGTCTGCCTGATGGCCGCGGCGGGTTGAATACCGGTATTAATCGGAAATGGTGACCAGCATGGACGCCGGCACCAGTTGCACCCGTTGTTTGATGAGGGGAAGCTGATCAGCCAGCACCCGGCAGGTTTCCGGGTGGGGGTGGCCGATACCGATGGCCTTTCCATGGCGGACGGCGGTATCCGCCAGTTGGTTCACCTGACGCGTGATATCCGCTTCCGACAGGGTGTTGTCCAGAAAAACATCCCTTTCGGCAAAGGGCAACTGCAATTTTTTCGCGGAGGGCCGGCAGAGGCTGTTTTCGGTTGTCCGGCTGTCGATGAAAAACAGGTTCTTTTTTTTAAGAACGGTGAAGATCTGATACAACTGGACGGACTCGGTGGTCAGTTTCGACCCCATGTGATTGTTGACTCCCGTTATATAAGGAATATCGGCGATGTCCGCCTCCAGTTGTCCGATGAGCGCGTCCGGCGCCATGCCGGTCAGCAGAACGCCCGGGCCCGGGTCGACATGGGGATATTCCTCCGGCTCCATGGGCAGGTGCAGCATCACCTCCAGCCCTGCCTCGCGGGCGGCCGCGGCGATCTCTCTGCGGAACGGGCTTTCCGGCAGAATGGAGAGCGTCAGGGCCGGATCGGTCGTGATCAGACGGTTTGCGATTTTCCGGTCGTAACCGATGTCGTCGATAATGATGGCGATACGGGGCTGCCCGACTGCCGGCGGGGACGGGAGGTCAGCCGTGTCCCCGACGCCGGCCGGAGGGGATGGCGCGGGAACGGCGTCACCGGTATGGGTCGGCGGCGATGGGAGCGCCTGCTTTTCTCCGGGATAAACTTCAAAGACAGGGATTTTTGTCGCCGGAACGTGGGCCGGTTGCACCGGCTTTACAACCGGTCCATGATCCGGCGCCAGATAGATAACCGCCAGGCCGCCCGCCAGTACAAGAATCGCCAGAAGGATTGTCGCGCCGGCGGATTTTACCAGCAGTCGGGACCGGGGCGGTTTCTTTTCTTTCTCTTTTTTAGCCTGTTTGACGGCAGCTGTTTTTATCCTTCTGGGCGACTTTCCCGGAGCCGTCATTTTTTGATACCGGTAAAGATATCATAGGAAACCAGGGCATCCACCGCCCGCAGGACCTGGGAGTCGGTCAGCAGCAGTTCGGGCGTGATTTCACCGTAGCGGCTGTTTTGCTCGTCCGCGTCATCCTCCGGTTTGGCGGACGGTTCTTTCTGGGGCTCCTCTTTCTGCGGTTCCGCCTCCAGGTGATTGGCCAGATCTTTTTCGGCGAGATAGGCCCTGCCATTTTTTTTGTCGGCCTTGATGATTTCAAAGGGTACTTCGATATCCGGCACGATGCCCTTGGCCTGGATGGATTGACCGCTGGGTGTGTAATACCGGGCTACGGTGAACTTGATGCCGGAGCCGTCCCCCAGGGGCTTGATGGTTTGGACGGACCCCTTGCCAAAGGAGGTGGTGCCCATGAGCAGGGATCGATGCTGGTCCTGAAGCGCGCCGGCCACAATCTCGGAGGCGCTGGCACTGCCGCCGTTGATCAGGGTGACAATGGGGTAGTCCCGCTTTTCGGTATCTTTTTTGGCCTTATAGCTTTCCTCGCTTTTCCGCTGTTTGACCGACAGGATGACCCCGTCATCAAGAAACAGATCCGCGATGGAGACGGCCTGGTCCAGAAGACCGCCGGGATTGTTGCGGAGGTCGAGGACGAGTCCTTTCAGTTTTCCATTGTTCTCCGAATTCAACTGCTCCAGGGCTTTGAGCGCTTCATCGGTGGTGTTGGACTGGAAGTTGGAGATGCGCAGGTATCCGTATCCGGGTTTGAGCGTCAACGATTTGACGCTGGTGATGGGAATGACGTCGCGGGTCAATTCGAAACTCAAAGGAGCGGATTCCCCTTTGCGCAGGATGGAAATGGTTACGGTGGTACCTTTTTTGCCCCTCATTTTTTTGACCGCTTCCCACAGTTCCAGGTTTTCGGTGGACTCCCCGTCGATCTTTTCGATAATATCGCCCGCTTTGACGCCGGCCAGATAGGCCGGGGTGCCTTCGATGGGCGAGATGACCTTTAACAGCCCTTTGTCCCTGGTAATGACGATGCCGATGCCCTCAAATTCGCCCTTGGTGTCTGACTGCAGGTCTTTGAGCGCGTCCGGAGGAAGATATTCGGAGTGGGGGTCGAGACTGCTGACCATGCCCTGGATGGCCGCCTTGATCAGTTCCTTGGTATCAACCGGGTCGACGTACTCCTCTTCCATCTCCTGGATGACGTCGGTGAATATCTTCAGTTCCTTGTATGTGTCGACATCGTTGGCGGCAATATCGCCGTAGCGTCCGGCGATGACAAACGTGAGCAATGAAGCCGCAAAGATGGCGATGACCAGTTTCATGGTTCTTGTCCGAAGAGTCTTCATGATCATTCCTTGTATGTGATTATCAACAGGTGGTTGTGCGTCAATATGCTGCCAATGCCGGTTGCGATCAGCCGGCGTTCAGCCAGGGTAAAGGGTTAACCGGTTTCCCCTGATGCCGGATCTCAAAGTAGAGCGCCGTTTCGCTGGAAAGGGAGACAGTGTCGCCGACCGTGGCGACCACTTCGCTGGTTTCCACCAGATCCCCTTCCTTCTTGAACAGCTCTTGGGCATGGGCGTAGACCGTATAATATTTTTCTCCATGATCGATGATCATCATGTTGCCGTATCCCTTGAACCAGTTGGCAAAAAGCACCTGGCCGCGAAAAACCGCGCGAACCGGCTCGCCGCGTTCCGCCCGGATATCGATGCCGCTGCGGAAGTTGACGATGTTTAAGTTAACGTCTTTGTATTTACCGAATTCGGTGATAACTTTACCGCTGACCGGCATGGGCAGCAACCCTTTAAGCGAGGAGAAAGAGCCTTTTAGCGGCTGCGGCTGCTTTGTGGCCGTTTCCGCTTTTTTTTGCAGGGAGGCCATGGTCTGGTTCAGTTCTTCGGCTGCTTTTTCCAGGGACGCCAGCGCCGCTTTCCGGGCCGATTCTTTTTCGCGGATATCCTTCAGGATTCCCTGCCGCTTGTTTCTTTCCCTCTCCATGGCACCCATCTGCTGCTGCATGGTTTTTTCAAGGGCCGCTTTTTCCATCTCCTCTGACGCCAGGCGATCCATGATCACCCGTAGCCCCTCTTTCCGCTGCAGATGCCGGGACAATATTTCCGCGTCATAATCGCATATGATGGCCATGTCTTTTTTCGCTCTCAAAACTTCATAAACCGAATCCGCCGAGCCGATGATGTTCAGCTTGCCCATGAGACTGAGTTTGTATAGCGCGACCAGCCGATTGGAGGCATAGGCGCTGGTTTTATCAATCTTTTTTTCCAGGGCCTGGGCTGCCTGCCAGTTGTCGTGAATACTGTTGCGGATATTGTTGATTTTCAGGCCCAAGGCGGCTGCCTGCCGGTTGATATCGTTCTGTGACAGGTCGATTTCATTGAGTCGTTCCAGGACCTGGAATTCCTCATGCGAGAATTTCTCAAGATCGGATTTATGGTCTTCAATCTTCTGGTCCAGTTCCTCGGCCTTTTTTTTAAGCTGTTCAATGGCAGGATCGGCGTTCCCCCGGTGGACATACCGCTCATCGTTCAGAATATATCCGTCGATATTTCCGTGAGAAATTTTCAGCCAGCCGTCTACTTCATCGTAAATGGCTACCTGCGCTCCTTTCTGCAATACCCCGACCTTTTCCGCCTGCTGACTGGGAGATCGCCGCACATTCAGCACCGAAGCCGTGATAATGGCCGTGTCTTCCGCCCGGCACCAGCCGGCCAGGCTGATAAGGACGCCGACCAGAATCAGGACCGGCACCGGCGCCATCAGTCTTTTAAAAACTGTTTCAAGGAAAGGTAACATCCCATCCATCCCGTCAGCATGCTGAACATGACGATCACCAGCAAGGTGGTGAAAGGCAGAAACTGTATCGTGAAATAAAAGGATACAAAGTTCAGATCCACGTTGGCGATGATCATGATATACGCCAAATAAAGGACCAGTATCCCCGTGATCCCCCCGCCTCCGCCCAGAATCAGCCCCTGGATATAGAACGGCGCCGTGATAAAGGTGTCCGTCGCCCCCACCAGCCGCATGATTCTCATTTCATCCTTTTTGGAATAAAACATCAGCCGGATGGTATTGGCGATGATAAAGACCGCCGCCATGAAGAAGACACCTCCCATGACGCCGCCCGTCACTTTGAACAGGTTCAGGAAACCCGTAAACCGTTTCATCCAGTCCTGACCGTATTCCACGTCTTCCACCAGATGGCTGGACTCGATGTGGATGGCCAGCATTTCAATCTGATTCCAGTCTCTATTTTCCGGGGACACCCAGACTTCCAGCGTGTCCGGCAAGGGGTTGTCCGTCAGGTTGGACAGCAGCGATAATTGCCCCTTCATCTGTTTTTTCAACCGTTCCAGGCCGGCTTCCTTGGATATGAACTGGATTTCGGCCACCCCCTGCATCTGCTGGATGTCGTTTTTCAGGTTATCGACATCGGTCGGGGGAACGTCCTTTTTAATATAAACGATGATGCGCACCCCTTTTTCCCAGGAGTGGATGATCTTGCCGGTATTGATCATGAACAGGGCGAAGGTGCTGACGATCAGCACCGACAGGGCGATGGTGGTGAACGTGATGATGTTCAGGAGCAGATTGTCCCGCAGATCCTTGAGGGCGCGTTTTAAAAAAAGGCGGTTCATCATTTCAAGCCGTCTGCTCCAGTAAATGCCCGTGACTGAGGCGGACTTCCCTGGCGTTGATGCGGGAAATGAGGCCCTTGTCATGGGTGGCGATAATGACCGTGGCACCCCGCGAATGCAGGAATTCGAGAAGGCCGATGATATCCTCGGCCGACTCCTGATCCAGGCTTCCGGTGGGCTCGTCAGCCAGAATGATTTTCGGGTTTCCGGCTATTGCCCTGGCGATGGTTATTCTCTGCTGTTCTCCTCCGGAGAGGCTGGGTGGGTAGGCGTTGGCCCGTTTTTCAAGGCCTACGGCCCGAAGGACGCTGTTTACTTTTTTTTCGATCAGGCTTCTTTTATCCCCCTGGATTTCCAGCACCAGGGCGATATTGTCAAAAACGGTTTTGGTCGGGATCAGGTTGTAGTCCTGGAATATGATTCCGAATTTTCTTCGTAAAAAGGCGATCCGGTCGCGCTTCATCCGGGCCAGGTTCATTCCATCCACCAGAATCTGGCCCTCAGAGATGGGTTCGCCCAGATACATCATCTTTAAAAGGGTGGTTTTGCCGGCGCCGCTGGGGCCGGTCACGAACACAAAGTCGCCGGCCTGGATATCAACCGTAATATCGGAGAGAACAGTGGTGGCGCCGAATTTTTTGTATACATGAAAGATTCTTATAATCGGGGGCCGTTCTTCCATGGCTCCTTTTTTCCGGTTTTCCGGCATGTGGCCGGATTTGTTCAGAATGAAATCAGTTTTACTGGCTGGTTATATTAGCTTTGTACGGGGAAAACTGCAACACTCTTTTTTGGCGGCCCGGACGGGCGGGATGAGGTCGGTTGACGATCCGCCGGGCTGCTGATATAAAGAATAAAAAAACGCGGGGAGGGCTTAACGGTTTTCTCCGGTTTTTGCCCCTTGCTGACGCATAAAAAACCAATGCTTCTTCCAGCATCAGCCGGGGCTTTTTTGTCTATCCGGTGGCTCTTATAATAAGGTAAGAAAAATGGATGATTGTCTGTTTTGTAAAATCGCCGACGGCCGCATCAGGGGGGACATGGTTTATCAGGACGATAAGACGGTTGTCTTTAAGGACATCAATCCCCAGGCCCCGACTCACCTGCTGGTCGTCCCCCGGGAGCATATCCCCATGGTCGCCGACATGACTGAGCGTCAGAGCGAGCTGGTCGGGAGGCTGTTTTATGTGGCGGCGGAAGTCTGCCGGAAAGGGGGGATCAGCGACTACCGGCTGGTGATCAACAACGGCCAGGGCGTGGGCCAGACCGTTTTTCACGTTCATCTGCATGTGCTGGCGGGGAGGCCGTTTCACTGGCCCCCGGGCTGATCGTTTTTGTCGAACGCCACTTCTTTCTGCTTCAGGATGTCATAATAGCCCAAGACCTTATCCACGAATTCAACCGGCTCTTTGCCCCGGGCGTATCCGTTCGGGGTGGTGGTGTAATATTCGCTGAGTTGCAGCAGAGGCAGCGTCGTCTTCATGTCCTGCCATGTGTTTCCCCCCAGCCCCAGCCGGCGGGCCAGTTCCTGGGCGTCTCGTACATGGGAGTATCCGATGTTGTATCCGGCCATGGCGAAGAGCAGCCGGGTCTGCGGATCTTCAATATCGCTGAAGAGCTGGCGCAGCTCCGCCAGGTATCGGACGCCTCCCCGGATGCTCTGAAAGGGATTCATCCGGTCCGTGACGCCGAGGGCAAGCGCCGTGTTTTCGCTTAACTGCATGATCCCCATGACGCCCGTGTGGCTGACCGCCGTGGAATCAAAATGAGATTCCTGGTAAATCAGGGCCGCGATCAGACGCCAGTCAATATCGTATTTTTCGGCCTGGGTTCTGATGGTCCGGCTGTATTCCGGAAGCCGGGTTTCCAGCCGCTGGTGAAATGTTTTCAGATCGACATAATCAAAGACGTCCACGGCCCCGTAATACTGGTTATACAACTTTTCCAGAACACCGTTGTTTTTAATTGTTTTAAAGAAGGCGTTGACCTCGGCCGCCAGGGCCTTGTCCTTCCGGCGGACGGCCCAGGCCAGATGCTGTTCCTCCTCGATGGGGAAAGCGATCTTGATGTCCGGGTAGTAACGGCGATTGAGCAGGGCGATGTGGGAATCGGCCACGGTCACCGGGATCTGTTTTTCCGCGACCAGCCGGATCAGTTCTTCGGTGGGGATGTCCCGGTGGGAGACGATGGTCAGGGCAACACCTTCCTTCTGCAGCGCCTGCAACCGGTGTTCGTAGGTGGTCCCCTGCCGTACATGAATGGTGCAGCCGGCCAGGTCGTGAAGGGTTTCGATGGTGTAATTGTTCTTGTGAATAATGGCCTGTTGCCGTACCGGCATATAGGGTATTGAGAATTCGGCCAGGGATTGCCGTTCCTGGGTTCGGGCAATACCGGCCGCGACCAGGTCCCCCTCTCCTGAAAGCAGGGCATCAAAAAGACGGTTCCAGCCGGGTACGCGGACTTCCAACGCAACGCCCAGGTAGGCGGCGAACTCCCTGGCCAGTTCATATTCGAATCCCATGGGCGTTTCCCGGTAAAGATAGTAGGCGGTGGGAGAATTGTCCGTAATTACGGTTAGTATTCCGCGTTTTTGTATTTTTTCCAGCGAGAAATCGTGGAAAAAGAAGTACAAACCTGTCTCCGTGAGGATCACGAGGAAGACAGCCAGGAGAATCGGGAGAAAATGGAGAACGGTTGGTTTCGGGGCGACCGGTTCATTCATTGTCTGATTTTGAAAAATTTCGCCATATTCTGTCAAGATAAATCAGCGAGGCGGACAGGTTGTCCGGAGAAAAGACCTCCAGGGAAACACTGTGATGGAAATCCCGCAGAATGCCGCTGAGTTCTCCGGTCTGATCCGGCGAGAGCCGGTCCAGGGACAGGTGGTCACGGCCCCGGTCGACCCCGTGGATGTGGAGAATGATGACGCGTTCCCGGAAGGTACGATACAGTTCCCGGCAGTTTTCCTCCCGGACCATTAGATGACCGGTATCCAGGCAGACGGAGCAGCCCAGATCCTGAAGGATCGGATCAAGATAGTAAAAGGGGTAATCCAGCGTTTCCAGGGCGATGGCTTCGGCCGGCAACCCACTGGCTTTCAGGAGCCGGGTCAGGCTTCCCCGGACGCGATCCCGCCAGCCGGCCGGATCGGCGCTGCTTTCCCCGGGCGAAGCGATAAAGGGCAGGTGAAGGGTCCAGGAGGTCGGGGCCAGGGGCCGGGCCAGATCGATGACCCGCAGGAGGGCGTCGACGGCGGCGGAGCGGACGGTCGCCCGGTCGTCGCCCGGAAAAACGTCCGTGGGCAGGTGGATATTGAAAACAATTTCTCCGGTCGTGGCCAGGGCGGCCAGTTCTTCGATCTCGGCGGGTCGGGGCAGACTTCTCGGGTCGCTTTCCAGCAGCAGCAATTCGATTTCGTCGACGCAGGCGCAAAGCCTGCGGACATTGTCGGCGTAACCGGCCGGATAGATGAACGAGGGGCAGGCCAGCCGGAAGGGGTAGCGGCCTTTATATGCAGTGGGCAGATCAGACATACATATTTTTATATCTCATCTTGCCTTGGGAAGCAAAATCGGGTATTTCTCCCACAGAAGAATTCGTGACGGGAAGAGGGGGAAAACATGCGCAAGATCGCCGTGGCCATGGCCAAGGGTGGAGTCGGCAAAACCACCACCGCGGTTACGCTGGCGCACGGCCTGGCCCTGGCCGGCGCTACCGTGGTTCTGGTGGATTGCGACACCCAGTCCCAGGCCTCCGGATTCCTGGGGGTGAACCCGCCCTTCGGCCTGTATGAATTCATCACCGGCGCCGATAAAGACGGCACGCGGATGAGCAAGGCCGAGGCCCTGTACCCGGCCCGTGAAAATCTGTGGCTGATCGCCGGAGGAATGCCCCTGGTGGAACTCAAGAACCGCCTGGGCGAACAACCGGCCGACCGCCGGCACAATATTCTGGCTGAAGCCCTCATCCCCAGGGGCGGGTCGGTCGATTATCTGATTTTTGACTGTTCGCCGGGGTGGGACGTGCTCAGCGTCAATATCCTCATGGCGGCCGATGAGGTCCTGTGCCCGGTGGCCCTTCAGGGGCCGGCTCTGGAGGGGCTGAAAACGTTTTTTACCTATCTGCTGTCGGCCCAGAAGCTGAATCCCGCCCTGCGCCTCAAATACGTGGTGCCGACCATGTTTGACCGGCGGACCCGGCACAGTTACGACATGCTGGCCGTTCTGGAAAAACATTTTTTCCGGCAGTTGTGTGATCCCGTGGGGTACAACACCAGTCTTTCCGAGGCGGCCGCGCGGGGTAAAACCATTTTTGAGTACCGGCCCGGATCTGCCGGGGCCGAAGGGTATCGAAACCTGATCAGGAGGATAGCGGACGATGACACCAAACAAACGCAAAGCACCTGATTTTTTAGAAGATGACCTGTTCGATCCGGTCAGCGTGGCCACCGGTAACCGGCGCCCGGGACGGACGAATTCTTCCCCGGAAGAAAAGAAGCCTTCTTCAACCCGGGGCGGGAGCAAGAAAAAGGCCGGCTTTTATCTGTCTTCCCAGTTGCTGGAGCGGTTCTCCCGGACATTTTACACCCTCAAGCTGGAAGGACTGCGGATCGAGAACAAATCCACTCTGCTGGAAGCCGCTCTGAATCTGGCGCTGGATGACATTGACCGGGGCGGGAAAAGCGTCATCCGGAAACTGCTGACCGGAAAGCAGCCCGGCCCGGCACGGGAGAACCGTTGAAGAGGTTTGTATGATCCGATCCGATCACTGGAAGTTCAGCCGTCAGGTCCTGCCCGGCGTGTTCTCTGTGACCCTGCCCCTGCCGGGGGAAAAGCCCGGTCCGGTAAACGCCTATCTGTTCAAGGGGAAAGACAACATCACCCTGCTGGACACCGGCACGTCCAAGGGGTTTGAAATTCTGAAAAGCGCTCTGGCCGAACACGGCCTGACCTGCGACGATATTGACCGGATCGTGCTGACGCACAGCCATATCGATCATTACGGCGCGGTGAAAAAAATTCTGCGGGCCTCTTCTTCTTTTATCGACGTGGCCGGTAACTTTGCCCGCACGGTCAGCATCGCCACCGGCCTGGGCGTATCCCGGAAAACCATGGGGGATTTCCTGTCGCTCATGGGCGTACCGCCCCTGGTCCGCAATTCCATGCGGGTACTGTCGTCCGCCTTTGCCCTGCTGGGCGAAAAGTGCCGGGTGACCTCCTTTATAAAGGAGGGGCAGACTATCACCATGGGGGATTATGACTGCCGCGTCATCGAAACGCCCGGCCATACCACGGACTCCATCTGCCTGTATGTCGAGCAGGACAATGTTCTTTTTTCCGGTGATCATATTCTGCCCCATATTACGCCTAACGCTTTTGTCATGCTGGAGGAGGGCCGCCCGCTGCCGACGCGACTGAGCCAGAAGGAATTTTACGAGTCCGTGGATAAGGTCAACCGGCTGGCGCCCTGCCTGGTTTTTCCGGCCCATGGCCGGCCCATGGAAGATCTGGCCGCGGTGACGCGCATGTACGCGGAAAATTTCAGTCAGCGGGAGAACCTGATTCTCGGCATCATCACCGGCGGCGAATCGGTGGTTTACCGTATCGCCAGAAAACTGTTCCCCAGGCTCAACACCGCCCGCCTGCCGCTGGAAATCTTTCTGGCGGTATCGGAAGTGTACACCCATATTCAGATGCTGGAATTCAGGGGGATAGTCGCTACGCGGGTGGAAGGGGACCGGCTGATCATATCACCGGCGACGGATGCCGGTCAGGCACCGGCCATGGTCGGTGAAAAACGGCCTTTGTTATAACAGATATAGGTGTTTTTCATCTCTTTGGCCCTGTACATGGCCTGGTCGGCGTGCTTGACCAGATCGTCGATGGTGGCGCCGTCTTCCGGGTAAACGCTGATACCGATGCTGGTGGTAATGAAGTCGATGGTGTGTTCTTTGATCTGGAAGGGGACGGTGATCGTTTCAATGATTTTCCGGGCGACCTTTTCCGGGTTCATGTTGTCGGGGTTGTTCAGCAGGATGGTGAATTCATCGCCGCCGTGCCGGCACAGATAGTCCGTCTCCCGCAGGATACCGGCGAGCCTCCGGGCGGTCTCCTGAAGAACCATATCCCCCGCCTCATGCCCGAAGGCGTCGTTGACATTCTTGAAGTTATCCAGATCCAGAAAGAGAAGGGAACATTTTTTGTTAAACCTTCTGGCGTAAGCCAGGGTCGAGCGGAGACGCTCAAACAGTGCTCCCCGGTTATACAGACCGGTCAAATGGTCATGGGAGGCCATGTACAGCAATTCTTCCTCGAATTTTTTGCGAATGCTGATGTCACGGGCAACCCCCCGGAAACCGATGATTTCGTCCCGTGAGTTTTTGATAAAGGAAAGGGACGTTTCCACATGAATTTTTTCGCCGCTTTTTTTGACCAGTTCCCAGTCAAAGGGGGTGGGCAGTGCCCCCGTCCGGAAAGCCTTGTTGTATTCCCGAAATACTTTCTGGGCCGTCCACTGGTCCATGAACCCGCGGTAATTCATCCCCAGCAGTTCATGTTCCGTGTATCCGATCATTTTCAGCATGGAACTGTTGAAAAAGGTGACGTTACCGGTTAGGTCCACTTCAAAATACCCCTCTTCGATACTTTCCAGAATGGTGCGGTATTTTTCCTCGCTGTGAATGAGCTGTTTTTCCAGATAGCTTTGTCTTGCCGGGGGCTGCTCTTCATGGGAGGTAATAAGATATTCGAGTTGGGCCTTTTGCGACCGGTTCAGTTCCTGGAATTGGATATCGCATCTTTTCAGCGGTTTGGCATCAAGAGAAAAATTGTTCTGGATGACAAAATCCGAGATGATGTTGCAGGGGATTTTTTCAAAATAAAAGTTGTAGCTGTGGATCAGCATGTCGATCCGGCAGGTTTTCCCGGTCAGGTCGCCATCCGTGTCGCCGATATAACTGAACCCGATTCCGCCGAGGCTGATATCGATGATTTTACCGATTTTCACCTGGTCGTACGTCAGCAGGGCGGCGGTGCCGTTCTCAACGCTGATTCTGGTTTTTTTCCTTCGATCATCAAAGGAGGACGTGTCGTCCATCATCGTTATCCTTGTTATCAGTCTAACGCTATACAGTTGGAGAGATAGTATGTTTTTTTTAAAAATGCCACATTTTTTATGTTTTTTTTTGCGAAATCAAGTTGGTGACGGCAAGGCCCCTTCAACGGATAATTATCGGTCACGAATCGGTATTCCGGGGCCGGTTCAGGGGTCAGCGGCGGAAGTGATAATTGGTCAGAAAACGGTCGGTGGCCCACTCCTCCCGGAGGGTCTGGTAGGCCTGGAGAATATCCTGGTGTCTTAATATACCGGTTAGGGCCGCGGGATCCTCACGGGAAGCCACGACCGGTATGTTTTCCACGTCAAATTTCTGAATATTTTCCAGGGCGGCGGACACCGGGTCATCTTCGTCCACGGCCGGGATGGGGATGATCAGGTCTCCGGCGATGAGCAGATCGACCAGCTCCTGGGTGATCAGCGCCTGGCGGACGCTTTTCAAGGAAATAACACCCATCAGGCCCCCCTTGTCGTCAGTGACGCAAACTTCACCATAAGCCGAATGGAGAAGCCGGGCGAGCAGTTCCCGGAAAGGCGTTCGGTAACTCACGGTTTCGACGGTGCCTGTCATCAACTCCTTTACTTTGACGCGGCCGAGGATGTCCACTTCCCCCATGGAACTGACGTCGATGCCGTCCTTCAACAGTGCCTGGGCGTAAACCGTTCTCTTGTTCACGTACATGACGACGACGTAGGAGAGGATAGAGGCCAGCATCAGGGGAAGGATAATGCGGTAATCCCGGGTCATTTCGAAAACCAGCAGCATGGCGGTCAGGGGAATGGAATTCATGCCCGCCAGCATGCCGCCCATGCCGACCAGGGAAAAAGCCACGGGATCCAGCCGCACGCCGAACAAAAAACCGGCCGCGGTGGCGAACACGAATCCGAACATGGCGCCGATGACCAGGGCCGGAGCGTAGGTGCCGCCATAGGCGCCGGCGGTCAGAAACAGCGCCAGAAATATAATCCGGAGCGTCAACAGCCAGAGGACCGTCGTCAGGGGAAAGCCGGAGTTCAGTACCTGATGGATGGTGTTGTAACCGATGCCGTACAGGGTGTCGAATTTCAGCAGCGCCAGCCCAAACAGAAAAGATACCGGCAGCAGCCGCAAAAAGGGGTTGCCGAAAAACGGAACGCGGTCAAACAGATTGCTGAAAAGGCTGCGTGTTCCGAAAAAAAACAGCGACAGCAATCCGCAACAGAGGGCAAAGGCCAGAAACCAGGGATAATCGGTAAAAGCGATCATCGGGTAATCGGGAATGGTGAAAAGGAGTTCATTTCCCAGCAGCGCCCGCGAGGAGATGTCCCCCACCACCGAGGCGATGATCAGAAAGCTCAAGGCCTGGTTTTTCAGATCGTTGAGCAGAATGACTTCGATGCCGAAAAAAACGCCGGCGATGGGCGCGTTGAATACCGCCGAAATGGCGGCGCCGGCGCCGGCCGCCGTGAACACCTTCACGCCGCTGCGGTTGAGGCGGAACTGTCGGGAGAAAAAAGAGCCGATGCCGCTGCCGATTCTGGCCACCGGTTCCTCCGGTCCCAGGGGCGCTCCGGTTCCGATGGTGAGAATGGCCGCGGTCATGTGAAAGAGGGTGGTCTTCAGGGGAATGAAGCCGTTGTTGATGATCAGGGCCTTGATGACGCTGGTGACCCCCCGCTCCGCGGCCAGGCGGGGGAAGAGCGCCGTGGCGCCCGCGACCAGCAGGCCGCCGGCCACCGGGACCATGATCACGGCCAGAATTCCGTAAAGTGAAGTCCGGGGCGGACAGGGGTGAGAAAGGAAAGCCCGCATGAGTTCGACGACGTGATGAAAAAACATGGCCCCCAGCCCCGCCAGCAAGCCGATGAGAATCGCGAAAAGAATCTGCCCGACATATCGGAATATGTCGGAGGCGCCGGAGAGGCCGGCCAGTGAATGTCGCAAAGATCGGGCGGGAGATCGTCCCGGCTGTTTTGTTAGCGGTGAATTCATGTCCGGCGGCCGGGTCTGTCCGGTTACTCGGTTTGTAAGATATCGATTACCTGATCGGCGGAAGAGGCGCTGACGAGGAGTTCCTTGGTGTTCTCTTTTTTCAGCAGGTTCATGATTTTCGAGAGCAGTCTCAGGTATTCCATATGCTGAGTCTCGCCGGCGGCCACCAGGATGATCAGGTGGGCCGGTTTTTTGTCGATGGCGTCAAATCCAATTCCCTGGAGCGAGGTGCCGATGGCGAAGACGATTTTTTTGACCTCCGGAATCCGGGCATGGGGCACCGCGATCCCGAAGCCGATGCCGGTGGGCATGATATCCTCGCGTTCCTTCATGGCGGCGATCAGTTTTTCGATGTCGGTACAAACGCCGCTGTTTTGAAACGTCCGGGCAAGTTCTTCGATGGCGGCGTACTTGTCGGCGGCGGCAATCCGCCGGATGAATCGTCTGTCGGTATAGTCAGTCAGTCGCATGGCCATGTTTCCGGCTTACTCTTTTTTCTGCCGGTGGGCGCAGGCTTTATCCAGACATTGATAGATCATGCCTTCCTTCTTGGTCTGCTTTTCGACCATAACGGGCGCGCCGCATTGCGGGCAGGCGATGTCGACCGGTTTGTCCCAGGTGGCGAACTGGCATTTCGGGAATCGGCTGCATCCGTAAAAAATTTTCCCGAGCTTTGATTTCTTTTCGACAATCTCGCCGTCACACGCTTTTTCCGGGCATTTGACGCCGATGGGATTGGCGGCTTGTCCGACGGAATTTAACGATTGCGTGTTCTTGCAGTCCGGGTAGGCCGAGCAGGCCAGAAAATCCCCGTATTTGCCGTGTCGCACCACCATGGGGCTGCCGCATTTATCGCACATTCTGCCTTCGGCCACGGTCTGATCCGGAATCGCCGGGCTGACGGCCCCCTTTTCGGAACGGGTATAGTTGCTGGAGAAGGTGCATTCCGGGTAGCCGGAGCAGGCCAGAAACTGGCCGTTCTTGCCGATCTTGATGCGCAGTTCCTTGCCGCATCGGGGACAGGGCAGGCCGGTGGACGCGCCAACACCCTTGATGCTCAGCATGCCCTCCCGGGCGGCTTCCAGTTTTCTGGCAAAGGGTTCATAAAATTCTTTGAGCAGAAGGGAGGATTGCTTCTGAGCCGATTCGATCCGGTCCAGATCGTCTTCCAGCCGGGCCGTGAAAGCGATATCCAGAATATCGGGAAAATTGGCCATCAGCAGGTCATTGACGATAAAGCCCAGTTCCGTGGGGTGAAAATACTTGTTGACAATATCCACGTACCCCTTGTCCCGGATGGTGGTCAGGATGGTGGCATAGGTGCTGGGCCGCCCGATACCGTTTTCCTCCAGTTCCTTGATCAGGGAAGCCTCAGAAAAACGGGGAGGAGGGGCCGTGAAATGCTGCCGCGGATCCAGTTGAATCAGTTTCAGTATTTCGTTTTCAGACAGTTCCGGCAGTTCATCTTTGGGGCCGGCCGGATCGCTTTTTTCGTCCGTTACCTGATACAGCACCATAAAGCCGGGAAAGTTCACGGTTGAGCCGCTGGCCCGGAACAGATAATCGCCGGCGGCAATGGATATGGATTTCTGGTCGATCAGTGCGTGGCTCATCTGGGAGGCGACAAATCGTTTCCAGATCAGCGAATAAAGTTTGAACTGGTCCGGGGATAGATGCTGCCGGATGGGATCCGGCTCCAGTGCCACCGAGGTGGGCCGGATGGCCTCATGGGCATCCTGGGCTTTATTCTTGTTGGCGAAAAACCGCGGATGATCAATGGCGTAATCGGCCCCGAATTTTTTTGCCACCAGGGCCATGGCCTCCTGGGCCGCCTCCGGCGCGATACGGGTGGAATCGGTACGCATGTAGGTGATCAGACCGACCTGATCGCCGGATCCGAGGGTGATTCCTTCGTAAAGCTGCTGGGCCACGGCCATGGCCTTTTTGGCTGAAAATCCCAGTTTCTTGATAGCTTCCTGCTGCAGTGTGCTGGTGATAAACGGAGGCAGGGGATTCCGCTTGATCGTTTTTTTGATGATCTTGTCGATCCGGAACGGCTGGCCGGAAATAGACGCGGTCGCCTGTTGGGCGGCGGCCTCATCGCCGATGGCGATTTTCTTACCCTTGTACCGAGCCAGTTTGGCTGAAAACTGCGGCGGCTTTGCACCCTCCAGCAGGGCCGTGATCGACCAGTATTCCTGGGGTTCAAAGGCGAAAATTTCCCGTTCCCGGTCGCAGATGATCCGCACCGCCACCGACTGCACGCGTCCGGCGCTGAGGCCGTTGCGGACCTTCTGCCAGAGCAGGGGGGATATCTGGTAACCCACCAGCCGGTCGAGGATTCGGCGGGCCTGCTGGGAATCATATTTATTGGAATCCAGTTCCTGGGGGGAGTCCAGGCCTTTCTGAATTCCCTTGGGCGTCAGTTCATGAAACAGCACCCGGTAAAAGCGTCGGTCTTTTTTCTTGAGAATTTCCGCCGTGTGAAAGGCGATGGCTTCCCCCTCCCGGTCCGGGTCGGGGGCGAGATAGATGTCGGTGGCGTCACCGACGGCGGTCTTGAGGGCTTTGACGATTTTCTGTTTGCCCTTGATGCCGACATACCGGGGGGCAAAGTCGTGTTCGATGTCAATCCCCAGCTCGTTGGGCGGCAGATCCATTAAATGGCCGGAAGTGGCGGTCACGGCATATTGATTACCAGTATGCTTTTTAATGGTCTTCACCTTGGTCGGTGACTCGACAATGATGACCGGTTTTGTCACGGGGTGTCCTCATTTCAGCAGAAAATATTTGCCGGGTTCCTGCCTTACCCGGCCTTTCAATTCCAGGCGCAGCAGAACACCGGCTGTTTTTCCCGGATCCAGCCCGGTTTTGCGGACAATCTCATCAATATGAACCGGGTAACATTCCAGGGTTCTTAACACCAGTCTTTCATCGCTGTCAAGACAATCGGAAGAATTTGTCCGTGGACCGCCGGTTGCCGTTCCGTCCGCAGGCAATGCCGGCGGATGAATCGCGATCATATGGGATATGTCGGCCAGCACGTCGGCCGCGTTTTCAATCAGCCGGGCTCCCTGCTTCAGCAGCCCGTGCGTTCCCGCGCTTTTGAAGGACTGGATGCTGCCCGGGACGGCAAACACTTCCCGGCCCTGTTCCGCGGCCAGCCGGGCGGTGATCAGGGAACCGCTTTTTCTGGCTGCTTCCACCACAATGGTTCCCACCGACATGCCGCTGATGATGCGGTTGCGCATGGGAAAATGATAAGTCTGCGGCTTGGCAAACACCGGCAGCTCCGAGACGACGGCGCCGCCGGCGGCTATTTTTTCGGACAGGGGCCGGTTCTCCCGGGGGTAGATACTGGCCACGCCGCTGCCCAGAACAGCGCAGGTCTTTCCGCCGCCATCCAGGGCGCCCTGATGGGCGGCGGTATCAATTCCCCGGGCCATGCCGCTGACGACCGTCAGGCCGTGTCCGGCCAGATCCCGGGCCAGTTGCCGGGCCATGGACTTACCGTAGCCGGTGGGGTTCCGGGAACCGACAATGGAGATACAGGCCGCGTCCGGCTCCAGTCGGCCGAGCACATACAGGTACGGAGGGGGATCGGGCAGATCCCGCAGCAGACGGGGGTAGGCGGGGTCGGTCATGGTAACGACGGTGATGCCTTTTTCCCGGCAGATGTCGATATTCTTCTGAACATTCTCCGGCGGGCTGTGGCGGATAATGGCACCGGCGATGGCCGGCGTCACCCCCTCCACGGCCAGGAGTTGATCCCGGCCGGCGGCAAATACCTGCTGCGGTGAACCGAATGCGTCCAGCAGCCGTTTATAGGTATGGTTTCCTACACCCGGAATCGTCTTCAGGCCGAACCAGGCGGCAAGCGCTTCCATGTCTACTTGTTGTTGAACCGCTTCACCAGCAGAATCGGGTTGGCGATGTACAGGGTCGAATAGACACCGCTGGTGCAGCCGATGAGCAGGGCAAAGACAAAGTCATGGATGATGCTGCCGCTGAAAAAGAACATCACCAGCAGAACGATGAAAACCGTAAGGGAGGTCAGGATGGTACGGCTCAAGGTTTCGTTGACGGTGATGTTGATATTCTCCTCCAGCTGCATCTTGGGATTGTTTTTCAGCCGTTCCCGGAGCCGGTCAAAGATGACGATGGTGTCGTTAATGGAAAAACCGATAATCGTCAGCAGGGCCGCGATAATGAGCAGCGTGAATTCCTTATTGAAAACTGACAGGAACCCGATGGTAACGATGACATCGTGGAGGAGGGCTACAATGGCGCCCAGGGCGTAGGGAAGCTTCAGCAGCCAGAACAGTGCCAGGGACATGCCCAGGGTGACCATGATCAGAATCGGCAGGTCGACCTTTAATATGGACAGCAGCTGGACGAAACCGAACATACCCAGGGCGATCACGGCGCCTTCCAGCCATTTTTCCTGGAACCGCCCGGAGATATAGATGCCCATGAACAACAGCGAATATAACAGGGCTTTGAGCGCTTTATCCCGCAGGTCCTGGCCGACCTTGGGCCCGACCATTTCCACCCGCATGATTTCGGGCGCCAGGCCCGTTTTGGCTTTGAGCACGTCGGTGATCCGGTCGGTAAAGCCTTCTTCGGATATTGCCGTGGCGTCGGTGTTGATCAGGTACTGATAGTCTTTTTCCGCGGACTGGCCGTATTCCTGCACCTGGGTGGCACTGATATTGACCTCTTTGAAAGCGTCGGTGATGGCGTCAATGGGGGCCGGCGCCGCAAGTTTGATCTGGATAAGACTGCCGCCGGCAAAATCAACCCCCAGTCTCGGTCCTTTATGAACGACCAGGGAGACGACGGTCATGATGAAAATGGCGGCGGACAGACAGAAAGCGATTTTCCGTTTTCCGATAAAATCAATCCTGGTATCTGGTTTGATGATTTGCATGTTCTGTTTCCCGTTATGGTTGGCTCAATATTAGATGCTGACCGATTTCATTTTCCGGTTGATCAGCAGATATTCGAATATCAGGCGGGACAGGACCACTGACGTAAAGACGGTGGCCACCACGCCCAGGCTCAGGGTTACCGCGAAACCTTTGATCGGGCCGGTGCCGAACTGGAACAGCACCAGGGCGGCGATCAGGGTAGTGATGTTGGCGTCGATAATCGTCAGGCTGGCCTTGATAAAACCCGTCGAAACAGCCGAGTGGGAGGTCTTGCCCACCCGCAGTTCTTCCCGGATGCGCTCGTAGATCAGGATATTGCCGTCCACCGCCATACCGATGGTCAGGATGATACCGGCGATGCCGGGCAGGGTCAGGGTGGCGCCAAAGGCGGCCAGGCCCGCGGCAATCAGCAGGATGTCGGCCAACAGGGCGGCAACGGCGATCAATCCGGCTGATTTGTAATAGATGACCATGAAAACAAAGACCAGAATCCCGCCCACGGCCATGGAGAACAGTCCCTTGCGGATGGAGTCCCGGCCCAGGGAAGGTCCGACGGTTCTCTCTTCCAGGATGGTGACCGGGGCCGGAAGGGCGCCGGCTCTTAAGACAATGGCCAGATCGTGGGCTTCCTGATCGGTGAAGCTGCCGGTGATCTGGGCCGATCCGCCGCTGATCCGTTCGTTGATCACCGGCGCCGAGTAGACATTGTTGTCCAGCACAATGGCCAGCCGTTTCTTGACGTTTTCGCCCGTGATTTTGTCGAATATGATGGCGCCCTTGCGGTTGAAATCCAGCGCCACGTAGGATTCGTTGTACCGCCCGTCGATGCGGACCTGGGCGTCGGCCAGATCAACACCGGTCAAGGGCGTTCCTTTTTTAATCAGGTAGGGTACGCGGGTGGTCTGGCCGGTCTCCGGGTCCCGGTTGATCTGATACAGGACCTCGCTGCCGGCGGGGGTATTCCCCTGCAGGGCCTTGGAGACGTCATGCTCCTCGTCCACCAGCCGGAACTCCAGCAGGGCGGTTTTGCCGATGAGGCTTTTGGCCCGGCCGGCGTCCGTAACGCCGGGCAACTGGATGAGGATGCGGTCCTTGCCCTGGATGTGGATGGTCGGTTCGCTGACGCCGAATTCGTCAATGCGGTTGCGGATGGTCTCCAGGGCCTGATCGACGGACATTTTCTTGATGTCTTCGATTTGTTTTTCCGGCAGGATCAGGGACATTTCCTGGATATTGTCATTTTCCGTCGATGCGGCCACCTTCAGGTCGCCGAATTGTTTTTTCACCAGGGCGTTGAGGGCGTCGATACTCTCCCGGCTTCTGGCGGTGGTGACGATGCGGCTTCCCTGGGCGGAAATGTCCGTATACTTGATCCGCTCTTCACGGATGGCGTTCTTCAGTTCCTCGGCCAGGCCGCCGATCTGTCCTTCCACCGCTTTTTCAGTCTGCACTTCCAGAATCAGGTGCATGCCGCCCTGGAGGTCAAGCCCGAGGTTGATCTTCTTATGCGGCCATACCTCGGGATTGATGGACGGAAGCACCATGACAACGGCACACAGTAATACGATGGCTGTTAAAACCTGTTTCCAGGGAAAATTTTTCACGGCTGATTATCCTTATTCCTCTTTCTTGTTGTTGGCGGGCTTCTGGGGCTCTTGAGCGGCGGCCGACGCACCTCCCGGCTGGAAGCCGGCAATGGACTGACGGGAAACCTTGATCCGGACCTTGTCGGCAATATCCAGGGCGACGACGGCGTCTTCGACTTTGGCGACTTTTCCGTAAATACCGCCGCCGGTAATCACCCGGTCGCCGACTTTCAGGGCGTTGAGCATTTCCTGATGGGCTTTGGTCTTTTTCTGCTGGGGTCGGATCAGCAGAAAATAAAAAATGATAAAGATAAAAATCAGGGGCGCCAGGCCCATCAGGCCGCTTCCCTGGGGCGCCTGCTGTCCGGCGCCGGACTGTCCCATGGCGTGAGCGATTTCAGCGAACACGGTACCTCTCCTTGTTAACAGTTAGTCGATCGGTTCTGAATTCCGTCACCCCCTCTTTATTGAGGGATAAATGATTTTGCAAGTTTTTTTCCACTTATGTCTGCCAGATGATCTGGCTTTCGTCCCGGGGCATGGCGGCATCCCCCTTGATGGTAATGGTCAGGCCGTGCCGGTTTTCCAGTTCCAGGATGTCGCTTCTTTTTCTGTTTAACAAAAAGTCGGCCACCTCCGCCGGAACACGAGCGGTGATATGGGTACCGCTGTTTTTGTTCGCTTCCAGCTGGAGCTTGCGCAGAAAACGGACCCCCAGCTTGTCGGCGGCCAGGACGTATCCTTTCCCGCCGCAATGGTCGCAAGTGACGAAACTGGCGGTTTCCAGAGACTGCCGCAGCCGCTGGCGCGACATTTCCAGCAGCCCGAAACGGGAAATGGACCCGACCCGGGTCCTGGCCTTATCGTTTTTAAGGTTAGTTTTCAGGCATTTTTCCACCGCGGAATTGTGGGCCCGGGTTTTCATGTCGATAAAATCAATCACGATCAGACCGGCCATATCCCGCAGCCGCAGCTGACGGGAGATCTCTTCGGCCGCCTCCAGATTGGTCTGCAGGGCGGTCTCTTCCACCGACGCGCTCTGTTTGGATTTTCCGGAATTCACGTCGATGGCGACCAGGGCTTCGGTCTGATTCAGAACGATGGATCCGCCGGACGGCAGTTTGACGGCGGCGTTGAAGATGGACTCGATCTGCTCCTCAAGCTGATGTTTGGTGAATATGGGCTTGGCGCCGCTGTAAGGTTTTACGATTTTGGCGTGCTTGGGAGAGATGACATGGACGAAATCCTTGACTTCCTGGTAAATGGCCGGGTCATCAATCAGAATTTCCGTAATGTCGGGGGTCAGGTAATCCCGGATAACCCGCACCGCCAGATTGCGCTCCTTATGAAGGGGCGCCGGAGCGGGGCTGCTGATCCCTTTGTCCTTGATGTTTTTCCAGAGGCGAAGCAGATAGCGGATATCGTTGGCCACGACGGTCTTGGTGGCTTCCCGGGCGGCGGTGCGCATGATGATGCCGATGTTGTCGGGAATGGCGACTTTCCCCAGGATCTCTTTCAGACGCTTGCGCTCCTCGTCATCGCTGATCTGTTTGGAGACGCCGATGGTTTCGCTGCCGGGCATGAGGACACAGTAACGGCCCGGGATGGAAAGAAAAGTCGTCAGGGCGGCGCCTTTATTCATGAGCGGGTCCCGGGTAACCTGAACCAGCAGTTCCTGACCGGGTTTGATCAGGTTCTGGATGGGGGCGTTCCGGTCGCCGTGCTGGAAATAATCGCTGTGAATGTCCTGCTTCTGAAGAAAACCGTGGCGCTCTTCCCCGTAATCCACAAAGGCGGCCTGCAGGGAAGGCTCCACCCGGGCGACGATGGCTTTGTATATGTTGCTTTTGGTCGTCGCCCGTGCGGAGGTCTCCAGGTGAAATTCGTCCAGGCGGTTGTCTATCACCTTGGCGATACGGCATTCTTCCGGGTCAACGGCGTTGATGAGAATTTTGGCGGTCATGTGCCTTCCTGTGCGCAGCGAATTGTCATTGGCGACGGTTCTGACTGCATCCGTTTTTAATCAATTATTCCAATTTTTGTTTTAATTTGGAACAAATATGAAATTTAGCCAAACAAGTCAATCGTTTTTCAGTTCTCCGGCGACGGTACCGGAAAAAAGGTGGCCCTGGAAAAAATCCGGATGGGGTTGCCTTTTCCCGGCGTTTATGGCACAAATCAGCAGTAAATGGCGTCCGGAAGGTATTTTTTTAAAGTCAGGCGGCCCGGGGATCGCCGAACATCGAACAGAACGGAGACGGGGATGATCATCGTGACTGGCGGAGCCGGTTTTATCGGCAGCGCTGTTGTCTGGAAATTAAACGGGACCGGACGGGACGATATCCTGGTGGTGGATAACCTCGGCCTGACCGATAAATGGAAGAATCTCGTCAACCGGCGCTATCTGGACTATATGCACAAAACAGCGTTTATCGAGAAACTGGTCAACGGCCAGATCGATAACATCGACGTCATCGTCCATATGGGCGCCTGTTCATCCACCACCGAGCCTGACGCCGACTATTTAATGGAAAACAATTACCACTATTCCCGGCGTCTGGCGCAGTTTGCCGTCTACCGGAATATCCGGTTTATCAACGCTTCCAGCGCCGCGACTTACGGAGACGGCAGCCGGGGGTTTTCAGATAATCCGGACGGGCTCGACCGGCTGGCGCCGCTGAACATGTATGGCTACTCCAAGCATCTGTTCGATCTCTGGGCGCGGCGGCACGGGGTTCTGGACCGGCTGGCGAGCCTCAAGTTCTTCAATGTCTTCGGACCCAATGAATATCACAAGGGGGATATGCGCAGCGTGGTCGTCAAGGCCTTCGCCCAGGTCCGGGAAACGGGCGTGATCCGGCTGTTCAAGTCATACCGGGATGAATATGAGGACGGCGGGCAGAAGCGGGATTTCGTCTACGTCAAAGACTGCGCCGACATCATCGGCTGGCTGATCGAACACCCGGACGTAAACGGGCTTTACAATATCGGTACCGGCCGGTCCCGTACCTGGAACGATCTGGCCCGGGCGGTTTTTTCCGCCATGGGCATGGAGCCGCGGATCGAGTATATGGACATGCCGGAAACGCTCCGGGACCGTTACCAGTATTTTACCGAGGCGGAAACGGATCGCCTGGCCGCTGTCGGCTGCCCGTCGGTCTTCACTCCCCTGGAGGATGCCGTGGCCGACTATGTAAACCGGTACCTGCGTCAGGCGGATCCACATCTGTGAGGATTTATTGATGATACCATCTTTTGATGCCCTTATCAGCGATCACCAGGCCTGTATGACCCGTCTGGCCGGTCTGGGGGAGATCATCACCACCGCTGCCCGGACACTGGGGCTGGTTATCGGCCGCGGCGGCCGTGTTTTTGTCTGCGGCAACGGGGGATCCGCGGCCGATGCTCAGCATTTTGCGGCCGAACTCATTGGCCGGTTTGAAAAGGAGCGGCGGCCCTTCCCGGCCGTTGCCCTGACCACCGACACCTCCATCCTGACCGCGGTCAGCAACGACTACGCCTACGACCGTATTTTCACGCGGCAGTTGCAGGGGCTGGCCGCAAGCGGAGACGCCCTGGTGGGTATTTCCACTTCCGGTAATTCCGGGAATGTCGTCGACGCCGTGGATGCGGCCCGGGAGATGGGCCTGGTCACCATCGTCCTGTGCGGCCGGGACGGCGGGCGGCTCAAGGACCGCGCCGACCATGTCATTATCGTTCCGTCCGGCAACACGGCCCGCATTCAGGAGGCCCACGCCCTGATTCTGCATTTTTTCGCGGCGGTCGTGGAAGAGACCAACACATAAAAAGAGGACGTCATTCATGACCATCTACTGTCCTGACCTTTCATCCTGCCGCGTACTGGTGGCCGGTGATGTCATGCTGGATGTATATTACTGGGGCGAGGTCGGCCGGATTTCGCCGGAGGCGCCGGTGCCGGTAGTGAATGTCACCGGGAAAACATACACACTGGGCGGGGCCGGCAACGTGGCCCTTAACCTGGCCGGTCTGGGCTGTCGCGTTTCTCTGATCGGTGTCCGCGGCGACGATCCGGCCGGCGAGTGCGTGGCCCGGCTTCTGGAGGAGAATAACATTAATGACCGCGTGATGAAGGACGACCGTCATATCACCACCACCAAAACACGGGTGATCGCCCAGAAGCAGCAACTGGTCCGCCTGGACGAGGAACGCCGGTGGGCGGCGAGTGACCGGAATGAAGACCGCCTGATCGCCGATTTCGAGGAACGGGCGGCCGGATCGGATGTGGTTATCCTGTCGGATTACGGCAAGGGGCTATTCGCCGATGGCCTGACGGAAGTGTTTATTTCCCGCTGCACGGCCGCCGGCGTGCCGGTGTTTGTCGATCCCAAGGGAAGCGACTGGTCGCGGTACGAGCGGGCCACCTGCGTCACTCCCAATGCCGCTGAATTTGCCGCCGTCTGCTCCGTCCCTGTCGATGATGAAGGCCGGTTCGAGGAACAGGCCGCCGAGGTCATCAGAAAATACCATCTGGAATATCTGCTGGTAACCCGGGGCGGCCGGGGCATGTCCCTGTTCGGCCGGAAGATGGCACCCATGCACATCGCCACCGAAGCCCGGGAAGTGTTTGACGTGTCCGGGGCCGGCGATACGGTGGTCAGCGTCGTGGCGGCGGCGTATGGTTGCGGCCTGCCCATGGGCGACGCGGCGGTTCTGGCCAATTGCGCCGCCGGCATTGTGGTGCAGAAGGTCGGCACCGTGCCGGTTACCACGGTCGAACTGGAAGCCGTGATCCGGGGCCGGCATCGGGCCGCGGACGGAAAAATCTTTTCCCGGGCTGAAGCCGAGAAGATGATTGCTGTCTGGCGCCGGGAAGGGAGCCGGATTGTGTTTACCAACGGCTGTTTTGACCTGCTGCACACCGGGCACGTCAAGCTGCTGCATGCCGCGGCCAAAGAGGGGGACCGACTGATCGTCGGTCTCAATTCCGATGACTCGGTCCGGCGCCTGAAAGGCCCCAGCCGCCCGGTACTCCCTGAACAGGAACGAGCCGCGCTACTGGCGGCTATCGGCTGTGTGGACATGGTCGTTCTCTTTTCCGAGGACACGCCGCTGGAGCTGATCACGGCCTTCAAGCCCGATGTCCTGGTCAAAGGCGGCGACTACCGTCCGGAAACCGTGGTCGGCCGTGAGGTGGTGGAGGATTACGGTGGCAGGGTATGTCTGGTACCTCTGAAGGAGGGCATGAGTACGACGGGAATTATCAACGCGGTGAAACAGGAGAACGGGGGGTAAAGGTTCAAGGTATAAGGTATAAGGTGTAAGGTACAAGGGGGGAGGGCGCTACAAGTAGCGCGTTGAGAGGTTGAGGCGTTGAGGGGAGAGGGGCGCAAAGATTACAGGAATAATACATGGCAGTGGGTGACGCGGTTGAGATTGCCGGCTATTTTATATTCTTCTGGGCGTTTATTTTTAATTCCAAATTTCGGAGAGCCCAAATCCAAGAATGGAAGGCGTCGGGTTTTGCAAACAGATTTTTTATGATCATTGAAGTTTTAATCTCGGTTTTTTGTGGTGTTTTTGTCCCAGGGGTTTTTATATATCTCATTGTTAAGGATTTGATCAGATAAGACATTGCCATGGGGTGGAGATGACAGGGCGATGGGGTTCACTTGACCCCTTGGCCCCTCGACCCCTTGAACCCTTTTAGCCAATAGTGGAGGGCAGTACATACATGGATGAGAAGTACCCATTTAAGGAAATCGAAGAGAAGTGGCAGTCCTTTTGGGAAAAGAACGCCCTGTTCCGGGCGACCGAGGAACAGGGGCACAAGAAATATTATCCCTTTGAAATGTTCCCTTATCCGTCCGGCAAGATCCACATGGGCCATGTCCGCAATTATACCATCGGCGACGTGATCGCCCGCTACAAAAGGATGCAGGGATATTCGGTGCTGCATCCCATGGGCTGGGACGCCTTCGGCATGCCGGCGGAAAATGCCGCCATCGCCAACAACACCCATCCTTCGGAGTGGACCTGGAACAACATCAGTTACATGCGGTCCCAGCTCAAGCGGATGGGCCTGAGCTATGACTGGAGCCGGGAGATCGCCACCTGCCGTCCGGAATATTACCAGTGGGAACAGTGGCTGTTTATCCGCATGTTCGAAAAAGGCATGGTCTACCGTAAGGAGTCTTACGTCAACTGGTGCGACAAGTGCACCACCGTACTGGCCAACGAACAGGTGGAGGCCGGCGAGTGCTGGCGCTGTGGCAGCCGGGTGCGCCAGAAGAAGCTGCCCCAGTGGTTTTTCCGCATCACCGATTACGCCGAAGACCTGCTGGACTACTGCGACCGTCTGCCGGGCTGGCCGGAAAAAGTGCTGACCATGCAGAAGAACTGGATCGGCAAGAGCGTCGGCGCCGAGATCCGTTTCCCCGTGGAGGGACGCGACCTGGTCATACCCGTTTTTACCACCCGTCAGGACACGGTTTTTGGCGCGACTTTCATGTGCCTGGCGCCGGAACACCCGCTGGTGGAACAGCTGGCCGCCGGGACTTCTCAAGAGGAATCGGTCCGCCGGTTTGTTGAAAAAATGTCCGCCACGGATCGTACCAGTAAAACCATCGAGTCTTATGAAAAGGAAGGGGTGTTTACCGGCGCCTGGTGCCTCAATCCCTTTTCCGGCCGACGCATGCCTGTTTACACGGCCAACTTCGCCCTCATGGAGTACGGCACCGGCGCCGTCATGAGCGTTCCGGCCCATGACCAGCGGGATTTTGAATTTGCGAAAAAATACGGTCTTGACATCATTGTGGTCATCAACCCCGAAGACCGGGACCTGAAGCCGGAGGACCTGACCGAAGCCTATGCCGGCCCGGGCAACCTGGTGAATTCCGGCGATTTCAACGGCCGGGACAACCGCCAGGCCCTGGATGACATCGCCGCCTGTCTGGAACAGCGGGGAATCGGGCGGAAAACCGTCAGTTACCGCCTGCGGGACTGGGGGATTTCCCGGCAGCGGTACTGGGGCACGCCCATCCCCATGATCCATTGCGATAAATGCGGCATCGTGCCGGTGAAAGACGGCGACCTGCCGGTGGTGCTGCCCGTGGACGCGGCCCTGCTACCGGGCGGCAAATCGCCGCTGCCGGTGCTGGACAGTTTTGTACGGGCTGCCTGCCCGCAATGCGGCGGCCAGGCCCGCCGGGAAACGGACACCATGGACACCTTCGTCGATTCTTCCTGGTATTACCTGCGGTATTGCAGCCCGCGCAGCACGGACGCCATATTCGACCGGGACGCCGTGGATTACTGGATGCCGGCCGATCAATATATCGGCGGGGTCGAGCATGCCGTGCTTCATCTGCTCTACTCCCGTTATTTCACGCGGGTGCTCCACGACCTGGGGCTGGTTGACTTTAAGGAGCCGTTTACCCGCCTGCTCACCCAGGGCATGGTCTGCAAGGAGACGGTGTCCTGCCCGGAACATGGATACCTGTACCCGGAAGAAGCCGTCAGAAAAGACGGTCAGACTGTTTGCACCCGCTGCGGGAAGGCGGTCGTGTTCGGCCGGGTGGAGAAAATGTCCAAGTCCAAGAAAAACGTGGTCGACCCGAATTTTCTGCTGGACAGCTACGGCGCCGACGTGACCCGGCTGTTCTGTCTGTTTGTGTCTCCTCCGGAGGAAAGTCTGCAATGGAGCGACCAGGGCGTGGAAGGCGCCTACCGGTTCATGAACCGGGTCTGGCGCATTTCCTCGCAGTGGATGGGTGCAGTCAGGAATGTTGAGCCGTTCGAAGGCGGGATCGAAACCCTCCCCGGAAGGCTGCAGCCCCTGTTCCGGAAGATGCACCAGACCATCAAACGGGTCACCGTGGACATTGATCAGCGCTTTCATTTTAACACCGTCATCAGCGCCGTCATGGAACTGGTCAACGAAGCCTATGCCGTCGATGACGATGGCCTTACCGAGACGCACCAGGTGATGAAGGGCGTCATCCAGACCCTGGCCCTGCTGCTTTCGCCCATAACGCCTCATTTTTCCGAAGAGGCCTGGGCGTCGCTGGGCCATGCCCGGAGCATCCTGTTCGCCTCCTGGCCGGTATTTCAGGAATCCGCCCTGGTTCTGGAGGAGCAGGTCATCGTGGTGCAGGTCAACGGTAAGCTCAGAGGGAAATTCATGGCTTCTCCGGAGGACGGCGAACCGGTCCTTAAGGACATGGCCCTGGCCTGCGAACCAGTGAAAAAGTTTATCGGCGACAAAGCCGTCCGGAAGGTGATTGTTGTGCCCGGCAAACTGGTGAATATCGTTATCTGATCAACAAGGCGAAAAAATGCGGAAAACAGGATTGCCGGGTGGGCTGGCTTTCATTCTGGCATTTGCTTTTTGGGCCGTGATAGCCGGCTGCGGATATCGCTTCGCAGGGACGGGTGAACTGACGGGCGGTGCCGGCACCGTTTTTATATCGGTTTTTAAAAACAAGTCCGCGCTGCTGGGTATTGAGAGCAATTTTACCGACAGCCTGATCCGGGAGTTTACCCGGCGCCGTCCTGACAGCCTGGCGGAGAAGAACGGGGCTGACGCGTTTTTCTCCGGCGTGATCGAGTCCGTGAGCACCGACACCGTCAGTCACCGGGACGAATACGCGTCAGTGGAGAGACAGGTGCGGGTGACGGTGAGCGGTCGGCTGGTGTCCCGGGATGGGCGGACCTTGTGGGCGGTCGATCGTATCAGCGAGAGCGAAGACTATCTGGTTGCTGCCGAGAAATCCGTCACCGATCAGCACCTGCGGCGGGCAGTGGAAAAACTTTCCGAAGAACTGGCGCAACGGATGTACAATCAGATGACCGCCGGATTCTAACGCAAGAAGCCCATCGCTGGATTTACTTCTATTACCGGAGCCGACTTGACGTATTATTGTTTTATGCCTGGCGCGGGTACTTTAAAAAACAGCTGGGTGCAAGTCGTAAAAGCGGATAAGAGTGTAAAGAATTGGATCCGATGGCATGCCAACATACGGCCTGCGCCGGAGATCCGGGCACAGGCCGTCAATGGATGATTGATTAAGAAGAAGTTATTGAATTCAATCGTTTGGCCATGCGTGAAATTTTCCGCGAGGCTGTCTTCCTGTGGAAAACGCCCTTGGCCGCGTTTTTGGCGATCATTTTTTGGGCCTTTTTGAACTGGCCGGCCGCTTCCTCGGGTTTACTCTCGCTGATCATGGCTTCCAGTCGTTTGGTGACGGTTTTGACCGCCGTTTTCCTGGATTTGTTGCGCAAAGAGCGCTTTTCGCTCTGTCTTACTCGTTTCAATGCTGATGCATGATTGGCCACCGCTGCTTTGCCTCCTTAAAACATGTTGTTGTTTTTTAAAATTTTTATTTAAGACTTTTGATAAGTGATTGTCAATATATTTTTTCTTTTTTGTAAAATGCGGGTGAGGTATATAGGGACGAGGTATAAGGTTCAGGGTATGAGGTTCAAGGTGCAGGGTACGGAAAGTTGAAGGACGCTTTCCGGTATCAACCTATTTCATAACGAAAACAGGTAACGGCATGGTCTGTCAGGGATGTACTGATGACTAAAGTCGGTTTGCGACCCATCAAACGGGTAATGCTGATCTTCCCGCCCATGTATGATATCCGGCAGGTCGATACCATGGTGTGCCCGCCCATGGGCATCGCCTCTCTGGCCGCATATATCCGGGACATGGTCGATGTCGCACTGCTGGACTGCCTGGCGGAAGCACCGGACAGAAGAATACCGGTGCGGGGGATCATGGAGCGGGTGGGCCTCTCCTATGAAGACATCATTGCCCGTATCCGGGCGTTTTCACCGGATATGGTCGGCCTGTCCTGCCTGTTTTCCGGGCAGGCCGCCTGTATCGCCGAAATCAGTCGCAGGCTCAAGAAAGATATCGATCGGGATATAGTCGTGGTGGCGGGGGGGACGCATCCCTCTTTTCTGCCGGAGTTCGTTCTGACATCCACGGACGTGGATTATGTCGTGCTGGGTGAGGGCGAACTCGGTCTGCGGGCTATCATCGAGGCCCATAACCGGGGCGGAGGCCGGGAGGCCATCGACGGAATCGCCTGGCGGGAAAACGGACAGGTCAAAATCAATCCGCGGACAAAGTGGATAGCAAACCTGGATACCCTGCCGTTTCCTGCCCGGGACCTGCTGCCCATGGAAAAGTATTTTGACGCCATGGTCCCCATGGGGTTGCACTGGCGTAAAAAACGGAACACGCCGATTGTCTCCAGCCGCGGATGTCCTCACGCCTGTCCCTTCTGTTCCTCCTGGCGGCACTGGGGGGGGCGTTTCCGCAAGCGTTCGGCCGAAAACGTGCTGGCGGAAATCACTCATCTTAGAGAGAAATTTGGCGTTGAAGAACTGAAATGGCAGGACGATAATCTCACCATCGACCGGCCAAGGGCCCGGGCGATTTTTTCCGGTATGGTCGAGCGCGGTCTGGCCATGCCCTGGAACACGCCCAATGGCATTGCCCTATGGACGCTGGATGAAGAGATGATCCGGCTGATGAAGAAAAGCGGCTGTTATGAAATCACTCTGGCCATAGAGTCCGGGAGCCGGGAATCATTTGACGCTTTCGTTAAAAAGCCGTTCTCCTTTGATAAGGTCCGGGAAGTGGCTGGCCTGGCCAAAAAACACGGGATCGGGACCGTCGGCTATTTTATTATCGGGTTTCCCGGCGAAAGCCTGGCCGCCATCAGAAAATCAATGCGGTTTGCCCTGGATCTGAAGCTGGATTATATCTGCCCGTTTATTTTCAACCCCCTGCCGGGCTCTGAACTCTGGGAAAAGTGCCTGCAGGAGGGATATATCCGTGCCGACTACGCCTACCATGAGGCCAATAATTATTTTCAGTCGGATCTGGCCACGGGAGATTTTACCACCGCCGATCTGCGTCGGATTCAGGTCCTGACCTATTTCACCAATCTCTGCCGTTTTCCCTTCATCAATCCCAGGGGCTTTCTGGACTATTATTCCCGCCAACTGCTGCAAGATCCCAAATTCCTGCGGACGTTTTCCATTCACGCCTTTCAAGCGCTGATATTTATGTTCAGAAAATCAAAAATGAGTAATCGGGTTAGCCGGAACCAATCAGGATAAAGGCAAAAACAATTTTCGTCCGGACAAGATGCGGATAAGAACGGTACGATAGATGGGCCATATCAGCCAGCGGAAACTAACTTTTCAACAACTGAATGCCCACGGGGAAACGGTTTTTCCCTCATCCCGGTCCGGTTTATTGACCGTCATTTTTACCCTGTCGCTGTTTTTTACCGTCGTCAACTTCGGTACCCGGCCCATAACCGACGGTGATATCTGGTTCCATCTTTCTTATGGTAAATATATCGTCAAGAACCATACGCTGGTAGTCGATCATCAGGCGTTTACCTGGACGCCTGCCGGTAAAGATATCCCTTACGCGACCTGGCTGGCGCAGATCTTTTTTTATCTGTGTTACCAGATAGGCGGCCTGTCGCTGTTATTTGTATTCCGCTACGCTGTTTATATCCTCCATCTGTTTTTTCTGATCAGGTATGCCAGAACGCGGATGATTATCGATCAACCGATGACCTGGTTTATCATCTTATTATCCCTGACCATTACGATTTGCGCCAGCAACATAAAGCCCAATCTGTTTTCATGCCTTTATATGACCGTGCTGGTTTTTCTCTGGTTTCAGTTGAAAACGGCTTCCATCAGGGAACGCGGTCGATGTTATATCCTGCCTGTTTTGATGCTGGTCTGGGTTAACACTCATGGCGGGTGGATATTCGGTTATACGTATTTGATTTGCGTTTGTATCGGAGAACTTCTGAATATTTTTACTTCCCCTGATAAAACGCTCCAGCCGGTTATTCAAAAACATTTTTTTATTTCATTCGCCCTGTGTTCAATTGCCCTGTTTGTCACCCCGCATGGGTGGAAATACCCCGCCTATATTCTGGCTGAACTGCTGGACAAGCCTGGAATTCAGAACCACTTGAATGTAATTATGGAATATCAGTCATTGTTTCAAATAATGGGTATAAACGCCGGAGCCAGACGGGCAGCAATCAGTTATCTGCTGTACTTTTTGATATCTGTTGTCATCATCATGGTTTTGCTTTGGACTCAGCTCAAGTCCCGTGCTCCGGATTGGACAATCGTCCTTCCCATGCTTCTTTTTTCGGGGTTGTACCTGACATTTATCAGAACGATGTTTCTGCATGCCCCGGTTTTCGCTTTCAGTTCATTTTATCTTATATCATCCGTTCGTTTCTCACCGGTTTTATCAAGATGGAAACGGGTGATGGCTCATCGCTTACCGCTGATATTATTCGTGGGGGTATTGTTATCTGTAAATATAATGAATGGGGAACGTTTTTCCGGTCTCCGGCTTGGTTTTGGAACGCTGTGCCCCCTGCCGGTAGAGGAATCCGGATTTATAAAGGAACATTACTCCGGAAGAGACATCGGCAATGATGACAATAGCGGCAGTTACCTTTCATGGGTGCTATGGCCGGAGATAAAAACAATGATCGATGCAAGATACTTTCCTTTTAAGGACTGGTATGGACAATATCTGAAATTCATTGATGGTGTGGATGTAGAGGCTTTTCTGCAAAAGCACCCGTGTGATCTCTGGTGTCTGGAAATCGGTTCCGGTGTTATTCCTTATTTTGTTAACTCAAGCGACTGGGAGTTAATATTCTATGGACCGTCTTGTTGTATTTTTGTGAAAAAAGGCAGTCAATCGGTTGATGCCCGGGATAGAAGTGTTGCCAAAACCATCAACGAAGTCAGCGAGCACAGGCACTTCAGGCGCCTTTTTGATTTTACGGTGATGATCAAGGATTATGACACCGCTCAATCACTTATAGAAGATACGAACATCATACGGCATAATCTCAAACTGAAAAGTGAGCTATATGCCATTCTGGGAAGAAGTGCATATAATGAAAAGGCCAAAGATAAAACGATAGAATTCTGTCTTAAGGCGATCAAGGAACATCCCGCTAATATTTATGCGCTCATGACAGCAGGGATCTGTTACCATTCCAGGGGTGATCTGCTGTCGGCCGAAAAATATTATCGCAGAGTTTTAGAGGTCGATCCTGATTGTCATCAAGCCAGGACTCTTCTGGAGAATATCACAGCGGGGGGGAAGATTCAATGATACGCCGGTAATCATCAGTCTGCCTGATGCTGTTCAAGTCCGGGTCTTTTTTTATATTATCCCAGTTATCGTATCCCTTATCTACAGCAAGCTGCAGCCAGTGAATGGCCATGTCAAGATCATTCAGTTTTGCATATAAACAGGCAATATTAAAGTATGTCTTTTTTAAATCAGGCTGTAGTTCTAAAACTCTCTTAAAATATTCGATGGATTTATTATATTCCCTGTTTTGATAATATATCTGCCCCAACTTGATTAAAACTGGAAGAAAATTCGGAGATATTTTTAATGCCTCAAGAAAATACGCAATAGATTCTTGATTATTATTCTTGTCTAAAAAAATATTTCCGAGAAAAAAATAGATATTGGCCTGATTGGGATCCAATCGCAAGGAATGCCGGTAGTTTATAACGGCATTTTCAACGTCACCCTGAGATTGCATAATCAAGGCAAGATTGAAGTAATATTCCGGGTTGGTAGGCTCAATTGCTATCGCTATATTATAATACTCTATTGCCTTATCATACCTTTCCTCGATAAAAGACGCGGCTCCCAGATTGCCATAAGCAGGGGCATATTGGGGAGCGAGTTTTAATGATTTGTCAAAATATTTTTTTGCTTCGTCATATTGATGATTCTTTAGAAGGACGCCACCGAATGAATTGTATGCCTGGGCAACCAGGGATCGGTGTGTGGGAATAAATTTGTTGAAATTAAAACTATCGACAATTTTTTTGGATGTATTTAGATCATTAATCCTTACCGTGAACTGAAGGGCGATCATAGCCTGGGCAAGTGATTTGATGTTTGATAGAGAATCAGAAACCTGTATCGCCGGGTTGCCTTTTAACAATTCTTTTCTAGCGAATATGCAGGCTGAAGGGCCGTAGTATACTAATCTCCAGTTATTGGATTGCAAGAAATCGCTGACAACAGGATATATCAGGTTAAGACACCACACATCACAGGGAAACTTGTCAATAAAGGATGGATTTTTGCCGGAGACAAATTCACGGTATTCAACAAACCAGTCACGAAAAGGGAAATAGCGGGGGTCAATGAAAACTTTTGTATCAGGCCAGAGATCCCACAACAAGTATCCACCCGTGTCATAGTCATTGCCAAGGCGTAAACCGGCAAAATTTTCTTTGATAAAACGGGACTCGTCTTGGGGGTTTATATAACTGTTACCAAAACCCAACCAGTTGGGGCCATGCAAACAAAAGACGGATTCGTAATTGCTCCTAAACGCGAGAAACAGGAACAGGATAACAATAAAATACTTGGTAAATTTTTGCCGTTGCTTATTCCACAGCGCCTTCTGCGGCTCAAGCTGGTAAAGCAGATTAAAACCACTGAAAGCAAAAATGACACCCCAGAAGTATGTGGTACGCAGAAAACGGGTAAAAAGCCATAAAAAAATAATATTGGAAAGAATCAGTGAATAGTCAATTCCTCTTTTCCTGATATTCACCACTAATAAAAAGAGAAATATAATGATGGCCAGAACCAGATAATCAATAAAATGAAGGGGCCATAGCTGTCTGTCTAAAATCGATTTGTAGGCAAAAACCATTTCATAATGTTCGACATCCAATCCGCCTAAAAAAAGGTTGTTAACCAATTGGATCGGATACTTCCATCCATATGGCGTTATGAATATCGCAACAAAACAAAGAAACAGTGAAAAGAAAAAGCGCGTCTGTTTTTTGAGAGGTAGTTTCTGCTGAGAGGAAAATAATATATTTAATATTTCCCCGCAGCCAAGACAGACAAGATAAGTCAATCCGAAAATAAACCCTCCATGGATATTAACCCAAAGTAATATATAGAAGGGGAAAAGGTAACAGGAATAACCATGCTTATCCGTACTTTTAAAATTTTCCCAGGTCCAGGCGGTTAGAAGAATAAATACAAACGAGAAGATTTCAGGCTTGATATAAGCCGCCTGGTCAATCATCAGGAGGCTTAAGAGACAAATAAGCCATGTGAGCGGGAGTGAATTGATCTGATATTTGAGAGCCTGGCGCCAGAGTATATATAGGAAGAAAAGAAAACAACCGTATTTAAGTAGATAGAGAGTGGCGAGCCCGCCGATTTTATATAAAACATAAAGAAATATTTCGGCAATCCAGGCGCAATAGATGATGCTGCCGTCTGATGGTGTCCAGGAGAAAGCCGTATGGTCGGGTATCAGCGTGTTGTTGGCTAACAGATAGCGCCCATATGCCATTTGCCACCACAGATCACCTTCCCGGATAGGAACGGCGAGATTCACCGCGAGTGTGACCAGTAATAATAGAAAAAGAAATAGCGAAGCGAGGGGATTCAGGAATAAGGTTGAATTATTTCCAGCGCATTTCATTTTTGTAAGAGTAACCTGTCAGTCCGTTGGAAAACAATTCCCAGTGCGGAGATCTTTATTTTTTCTGATAAATATTCTTAATTATCGTATATGGCCTGTTTTTTACTTCAGTAAATATCACAGACAGATAAATGGCAATTACGCCTATGCTGAAAATCGTCAGACCTCCTAAAAACCATATGGATAAAACGATTGTCATGTATCCGCTGGGCGCCTCCCCGACAAATACTCTCACCAGGAAAACATATAGCGCATATAGAAATGACAGGAACAATATAAACGCCCCCAATACGGCAATATAGATTAGCGGCCTATTGCTGAAACCGGTAATTGATTTTATGGTCAGGGACAACTTTTTCCTTAGTGTGTAGGTGGTTTTATCCTTGCTTCCTTTTTTTACTGTTAATGAGATCTGTTTGAAACCTGTTATCGAATATATGCCCCCCAGTTCGACTTCGCTTTCTTTGTGCATGATCAAGGCTTGTACATATTTTCTGGTCATCAGCCTGGCCATAATGAGATTGGGCGGGAGATAATTTGAGGATAACAGATTGAAAAGAAAGTAATAAGCGGACCCGCTGATTCTCTCGAACAATTTTCCCTTGCGTTTTTCCTGGACACAATAAACGACATCAACATCATTGGTTTTTTTGAAAACTTCATGGCACTTGTTTAACAGCTCGGGTTCTTCTTCAAGATCGATGTCTATCAGAAAGACAAGGTCTCCCGTGGTTAATGACAGGCCGGTCATAACGGCCTTATGGTGACCGAAGTTC
This sequence comes from Thermodesulfobacteriota bacterium, assembly GCA_040753795.1. NCBI lineage: Bacteria > Pseudomonadati > Thermodesulfobacteriota > Thermodesulfobacteriota bacterium. The sequence continues at coordinate 57,300 of JBFMDX010000013.1, read as the reverse complement.
CTCGACAAATCCACAATTTTTACCCTTGAGTCTTTTTCATGGATACCCAGCGCCGCCCCGAGAGAATTGTCGGGAGACCCATCATTAACAAAGACGATTTCATAATCATTTGTGATGGATTGGAGCGCTCCGCTGATCCTCTCGTAAAATTCATTAATATAAGGTTCGGAGTAGTAAAGAGTGGTTACAACAGAGATGTCCATGTTTACGAAAAGCTCTTCATATATTGTTTGTAATTAGGGCCGGTATTGAATATGAGATCGATAATGCTGACAGAGTGGTCAAAAGGAGGATAAAGCTGCGGATGCTCAAGGTAACCGGTGTAATCCATATAGGATAAGACAATATGGTTATCGGAAAAAACGGTTTCATCGATATAATCTCTGGCCGCAGGACCTGAAATATAATGTTGAACCCCGGCGTTTTTGCATATTTCAACAATTCGTTCAGACTTATTGCCGGAAACAATAAAATCAGACGCATCAAGGATTTCCGTCTTGATACCCAGCAACTCACAAATTAATTTTATAAATTTCAGGTTTATCGCGCTCAGCATGACTTGATCGCAGTTTAAATATGCCTCTTCAAAGCATTGATAATAATTTTTAAAAAATTCGGATTTGTTGTAATTCTGACATATGGCCTTCCAGTGTTTTCTTCGCCAGCGTGAATCGGCCACTCGAGTCAGATTGATCGGTTGGCCAAGCTTTTCCTGAATTACGGGAATGGTAAGCCATTTAACACCTGTCGGCGTTTTAATCCTATTGCGATTGCGCCAGTCATTTTTTGTATACTGAACAGTATCATAAACTATAAAAATATCGACTTGATTGATTATGTCAAAATAGCCTTTCCAGGGGATATAGTTTGATTGTAAAAGGGCGCCTTTGATCATATTTACCTTAAGGGCTTTCTTTCTCCTATTTTCCGCGCCGGACTTCCCGCATAAATGCCCCAGGGATCCAGGTCCCGGTTCGCGAAGCTTCCCGCCCCCAAGATAGCTCCTTCACCGACAATAATTTCCGGCATCAGGGTACAATTGGCGCCTATATAAACATCATTCTGGATAACCAGTTTTCCGTATAACGCACGGGCAGAACCTTCCGGCAGACCGTCAACCATCATCAGCCCTTCATCATGAGCATATACGGCGGATAATAGGACTGTGCCCGGCCCGACCGAAACGCGGTCGCCGATGATGGTCTCCCCCCCGCCCCAGAAAGTGACATGGGGCTGAATATCGGTATAACATCCAATTTTTACCCCTTTCCCGGCAAAGATAAAGACAAAATCACAGATGCGGCAATGATCACCCAGATCAACACGGTCGGGAAGAGCAATTTTTGCCAGGGGGTTAATACGCACACCGGTGCCGCAGGATTTTAATTTATTTATTACGTTTTCGCCCATATTTTCAATATCTTTAAAATAATCCATCTTTATCCTCATGCGTACCATTACATTGGGGCCGGGTATTAAACATTTTTTTACGCTTGCAGACCAGATGACCAAACCTGTCCGATTGCATCTCTTTTTTATAATCGGTTAACATGGATTCAAAATCATATTCAGGTGTCCAGTTCAAATCCCGTTTCGCCCTGCTGATATCATAAAGGTAAGTTTCAATGAAGTGAGGCTTGTCCGGGCGTTCGATAATAACAACCGGCCGGCCGGCATCTCCCCAGAAAACCTTTGCGATTGCGGCCACCTCTTCCTTTAATGTCAATAATTTCCCGGACGCGATATTGTATAATCCATCCGCTCTATCAGTGGTAATCGCTTTGATAAAAGCCGACACCACATCTTTGACGTAGATAATATCCCTGCCGGCATTGCTGTCCCCCCAGACTTCGATCGGTTTACATGTCATGGAGTTTTCAATAAAGGTAAGGAAACCTGTTTTAAAATATTTCCCGTTTTTGTAAATTTCAATATGCGGTCCATATCCATAAACCGGAGGCAATCGAAATAAAATGCATGGCATGCCATATTGGGTTCTATAGTGTTCAATGCAATCTTGAGCGGCGCTTTCTGAAATACTGAACATCGCGTATTCGCCATCATATTTGAATTTTCTGCCATCGTCCTCTTTTATGGGGACTCCTTTTTCCCATAGAGCGCTGGTGTTCCTGTGTGAATAGGCAAAAATGGTTTTACGGGCCTTAATGGTTTTAGCAAATTCGAGTATATGCAAACACCCTATGGTATTCACCTTAATATAATCCACCGGATCGTATCGCTCGGTACTTATATTGGCCGGCTGCAAAGCGGCAAGACAAATGACCGTGGTGATATCCGTACCGGCAATTTTTTTAAAATCATTATTGTTCGTAATATCAATCTGAACATAAGGGATATTTCGATTTTTATAGAAGGTTTCGCCTTCTTCACAGGTATCCGAAGCGATCACATTGAATTTTCTCTTTACCAGTTCATCGATTAAATATGTCCCGATGAAACCGCCTGCTCCGAAGACCAGTATCATTTCATGTTCCTGAAAAATTTGTAAATTTCAGCAATTGTTTTGTCCTGCTCCTCTCTTGTAATTTCGAAATAACAGGGAAGACGCAGAAGCCTGGCGCTTAAATCATCCGTCACGGGTAAGTCCGGTATCGTCCGACCTGTTTTTTTCCCCATTGGGGATGTGTGAAGGGGGATATAATGAAAAACCGCCCAGACCCCTTTCAGCTGTAAGTGCGCGAGCAGCTTGTCTCTGATTTCCTGATTGCCGGAAACAAGAATATAAAACATGTGAGAGTTGTGCCGGCAGTGGGAAGGGCACACCGGTAAACGAATCAGGCCTTTTTCCTGCAGTAACGACAAATGCTGATGGTAGTAGTCAACGATTTGAAGACGTTTCCGGGTTATCGCTTCAATCTGTTCAAGTTGAGCATAGAGAAATGCCGCCACCAGTTCAGACGGCAAAAACGATGAACCCAGGTCCACCCAGGAATACTTATCGACTTCACCGCGCAGGAAGTTGCGTCGGTTGGTGCCTTTGTCTCTTATGATTTCAGCTCGCTCAATAAAGCAGTCATCATTGATGAGCAAAGCGCCGCCTTCACCGCTGATAATATTTTTTGTTTCATGAAAACTGTATGCGCCCAGATTCCCGATTGTCCCGAGAAACCGGTTTTTGTAGGTTGACTGAACCCCCTGGGCGGCATCCTCGATTACAGTCAAGTGGTAATGACGGGCGATTTCCATAATCCTGTCCATCTCGCATCCGACACCGGCATAATGAACAGGGACGATGACTTTCGTCTTTTTTGTTATGGCCGCTTCAATATGGTTTTCATCTATATTCAAGGTGTCAGGCCTGATATCGACAAAGCGTATTTTCGCGCCTCTCAAGGCAAAGGCGTTGGCCGTCGACACGAAGGTAAACGAGGGCATGATGACCTCGTCTTCCGGCCCGACATTGCAAAGCAGCGCGCTCATTTCCAGCGCCGCCGTGCAGGAGTTGGTTAACAGGACTTTTTTGGAACCGAAATTATCCTCCATCCATTTCTGACAGCTTTTTGTGAATCTGCCGTTGCCCGCGAGGTTGCCTTCAAGCACGGCCCGGGAAATATAGAAGAGTTCTTTTCCGGCAATAAACGGTTTGTTGAAAGGAATCATCATCTGCTTCCAAGATACAACCCGAAAAGGACAATGGACAATCCGAGCCATTGATTTGGGCGGACCTGTTCGTTAAAAACAACTAATGAAAGGATGGCAACCAGAGGAAAGGATAAGCTCATGAATGGATAAGCATAACTTAATTGGTAGTGCTGTACTGCTCTAATCCAAGATACCGCTGCCGCAAAAGCGGCCATAAAGCCTGAAATAATAAATATATTGTAGCCGTATGCCCAAAAGGATGGGGCTGATTTTAAATCAATCGCGCCTTTTTTTATTAATAACTGGCCGATGACGGTAAAGACGACGCAACTTATAATATATAAGAATTTCAATTCATTAAATCTCACAGAAGCGGGGGGTTTTTGAGTAAAACTAAAATTTCCCCCGGACTCCAACAGCATCAGGCCCCCCCGCATACATCAAAAATCGTCAGCAAAAGGCACCAGGCCGCGGATCGATATTTTGTTAAAGATAATGCAAATCAGGCATCTATGTCAATTTGAATATTCTGCGGAGGCGGCCGGTACCGGGTTGTAAACGATAGCGGGTTTTACTGTTATTCAAGCCCAGATGCCGGGTATCGGGGTGCCGCAGAACCGGCACTTCCCGTTCTCGAGGTGCCAGCCGCCGATCTGGTAGCCGTTTCTTTCAACCACCATTCTCCGGCAGTTATGACAATAGGTGTGGCAACCGTCGTGCCCCGGCACATTGCCCACATAGACGTAATGGATGCCAGCGGCCAGAGCGATTTCCCGGAAACGGGTCAGGGTCGACACCGGGGTCGGCGGCAGACGCTTTAACTGGTATTGAGGAGAGAACCGGGAAAAATGAAGGGGATGGTCGGGCCCCAGCGCTTCCAGGATCCAGCCGCACATTTGCTTCACCATCTTGTCGTCGTCCGTATAGTCGGGCACGACCAGATTGGTTATCTCAAAATGGACTTTCTGCCGGTGCAGGGCGCAGAAAGTGTCCAGTACCGGCTGCAGTCTTCCCCCGTTAAGCTTTCTGTAAATGGCGTCGCTATAGGCTTTCAGATTGACATTGGCGGCATCCATCACCCGGCACAGGTCCTTCAGCGGTTCAGGGCTGATGTAGCCGTTGGAGATCCACAGGTTGGACAGTCCGCTGCCGCGGGCAAGAGCGGCCGTGTCGATCATGTATTCAAAGAAGGTGGTCGCTTCCGAATAGGTGTAGGCGATGGAGGCGGCGTCTGCCTGCCGGGCCGACTGCACCACGGCCTCCGGAAAGAGGTCATAATGGCGGACATCTTCCGGACGAACCTGGGATATCTGCCAGTTCTGGCAATTCAGGCACCGCAAATTACATCCTGCCACCGCAATGGAAAACGCTTTGGAAAGAGGTTTGAAATGCAGCAGGGGCTTTTTTTCGATGGGATCGACATTGACAGAACAGGGATTGCCGTAACCCAGGGTGTACATGCGGCCGCCGATGTTGACCCGGGAACGGCAAATTCCGCGGTCTCCGGGTGAGAGCTGGCAGGAATTGGGGCAGAGCCCGCAGACGGTCTGGTCCGCCCGGAAGACCTCGTAATGCCGTGCCTCCCGCGACCATTTCCAGAGGGTTGCCGGCGCGTCATTTTCAAAGACATGGCCGCTGATGTCATCCCGTCCGGAGGATGCCGGATCGTTCCCGCCAAACAAAGAAAATGGGGCAGCCGGGGCGGCCAGGGAAAACAGTATGGCGCCGGCAGCGCCTGACTTGAGGAATTTTCTTCGATTAATGGGTGTCATGACTTGTTCCGATCATCGCCATGCTGGCGGTTTTCAGGCCCATGATCGCCAGGGCGGTTCCCCCCAGCCCGGTGTATGGGATCAAAAGCGTGCTGGTTATCAACGCACCGAAAGCGGCGCCGATCAGGTCGGCTGAAAAAGCGCCGGTTGTCTGACGGTCCCTGTCCCCGAACAATTTCAGGATGGCCGGGAATTGGAAGCCGCAGAGACAGGAAAAAACAAATCCGTAAGCAAGGAAAAAAGGCAGGGACAGACCGTGTCCGATAATCATGACGGCGGCGGCGAAGACTCCTGACAGCACAACCAGCAAGCCGTCAAGCAGCATGACGGCTTGCCGTGAATGGTAACGGGCGTGTCCGCCAAGCCAGGCGCCAGGAAAGAGCCCCGCCAGGAATACGGTCACTATCCATCCGATCTGAAAATAGATATATCCGAAAAAGATCTGGAAGGCAAATATGGCCAGGATCTCCGAAGCCATATTGGCAAAGCCGCTGGAGAACAGAACAAACTGGCCGCGGGAGAGTCGTGACCAGTAAACCAGAAGGAAAAGGCCGGTGACGGCATAAAAGAACGCCGGTGAGGAGGCGAACAGGGAAAACCAGCGGGAGAACATCAGCCGCATCAGCCGGGGGCGGGTATCTACGTTGACGGGAGCGTCGGCGTCGATGATGCTTTTCAGGTAATTCGTCCGTTCGGAGGTGATGTTCCCGTCAAAATAGGCGGCAATGTAGTCGGTCTCAATGCCTTTCTGTCGCAGCCGTCGGGGGATGTCCGCGGTCAAGGGGCCCGGACCGCAGATGAAGGAGATGACTTCTCCGGGAAGCACGAGGACTTCAGGAAAAGAGGCGGCCGCCGTGTTGTATACGGTAGAGAGCTTCTGACGGTCCGGTTCGGATGGATAGTTGTCGAATCCCTGCAGGCTGAAGGAAAAAACGCCCTTTGCAGTCAAACGTTGCCGTACGAGAGAAAAGAAGGAGAGCGTATAAAACCGGTTCAACTGATAGGTTTCAGGCTCCGGCAGACACATGATAATGGCGTCATAATGACGGGTTGAACGGGACAGAAAAGCCCGGGCGTCGTCATGGATGACGTTCATCCGGTCGGTCTTTTCAAGCAGGTTGAAGCGGAACATGGCCCCGGCCACTTCCGGATCGATTTCCACGTAATCAATGCGTCGAGGGTGATGCTTGTCAATCTCCTGCATGATTCCGGACTCGGCGGCAATGATCAGGACGTCCTCGGGTTCGTCTACCTGGGACAGAGGATAGTGGGCCGCTTCCTCCGCGCCCTGGCGGTCGCTGGAACTGGCGACAGGTACACCGTCCAGAAAGAGGGTAAACTGATCGGCCTGGTGTTCCACTTTAATCCTTCCACTGCGGGATTCCCGGTACCAGGCCAGGTCTCCGCCGGGAGGCGTCAGGGTCCGGGTTTCAATCCAGACCGGTGCGAGGACGACAACCAGGGTGATCAGGATCCCGATTAACGCGGCGGTGGATTTCAGGCCGCGGCCTGCCAGGAGCAGGATGGCCGCGGCCGTGAGAAGCAGCGATGCCAGGCATGCGCTCTGAAGCGGCGTGGCGATAAACAGCAGCACAAATGAGAATAGCGCCCCGCCGGCGACATCGCCGATATTGTCCATGATGTAAACCGTCGTTCCCGTGTATCCGGGCGATTCCCGCCGGAGAACGAAGAGGCTGTAGGGCAGGGCGAACCCGATCAGAAGGGAGTAGGGGCTGACCGTAACCAGGGTATAAAGAAGGGTCGGATAAAATCCGGCCTCGCTGCCGTGGACGAACACAACGTCCCTGAGAAGACGAATCGTCAGGAGAAGCGCCGGCGACATGGCCGCGGCCAGCAGGGAGACACCTGCCAGCCGCGGGATTGAAGGGAGAAAGAGACGATGGGTGATCCGATAGGCCAGCAGCGTACCGGCACCGCCAGCCATGAGCCAGATAAAAAAAATGAGGGCGATGACGAATTCATTACCGGCCAGGAGCGCCAGAAATTCCCGGATGGTCAGTAGCTGGGTGACCACCGATGAAACGCCGGTGGCCAGAATGACGAAATTTATGACGCGATCATTTTTTGCTCTCAAAGGATTGAACCTGATAGGTGAGGACTTTCAGATCCTGATGCTCCCAGGCGTTCGGCGGCAGGCCGGCTTTGGTGCAGAGATTCTCCATGAAGGCGACTTTGTCCGTAAGCTGTTCCCATACCTGGGGCAGAAACGTCGCCCGGGCCAAGCCTTTCTGGATGATGACGCCGTCCGCATGGGGGGTCAGTTTGGCCAGCAGGTCCTTTGGATTCTTGTAGACCAGCGGCTGCGGTTCCGTGAGAACGCTGACTTCCACTGCCACACGGGTCGCTTCCTCCGTTGTCAACGGAGGGAAGCGGGGATCCTGGAAGGCGGCGTTCACGGCGTTTCGTTTAACGCCGGAGAGGATGGATTCATCGGCGGTCAGGCTGCCGATGCACCCGCGAAGGGATCCATTGAGGGTCAGCGTGACAAATGTTCCCGCCCGTTCCGAAAAAGCCGGTTCTTTCTCCGGATCAAATTCCGGTTCTTCCGCTTTCATTCCGAGCCGTTCAAAGATTGTTTTCCGGGCCAGATGAACCAGGGCGGTTCCCTGTTTCTTCGTGATTTTTTTGGTCATGAACTGCCCTCCGTAAATTGCGATGACTGAATATCCGACGACGCGGTCGCGGTTACCCGCGGCGTCGTCGCTGTTGGAATAATGAATGAATACTAGTTCCCAATCATACGTTCGCGCCAGATCCGCAGGATTTCTATACGGGTTATGACTCAATATACCGCAGGGCAAAATGGCCGTCAATGGGATAAGCGGGTATATGCGGGTCGAAACCTTCATTGAAAGCCCGTCTTTCTCCTGAAACGGCTCCATTTTCCCTTGACTTGTGTTTTTCCGGTTATTATAGTGACTCGGTAATTGTGACCAAGCAGAAGGTCACAGGATATGGGGCCGTTAGCTCAACTGGCAGAGCAACTGACTCTTAATCAGTAGGTTCAGCGTTCGATTCGCTGACGGCCCACCAACATATCACGGGCAGGCGATTTTTATCGTATGTCCCGGCCAGGGGTGGCAGTTTTGCCTGAGATTATACCCGTTGAACCTGATCTGGGTAATGCCAGCGAAGGGAGATGCAGAGAGGATCGAACGGAAGTCGCGCAAGGCTGTTCCCCTTTTCGGGAACAGCCTTTTTGTTTTGTGATGTTATTCGTAAATATAAGAGAATGATAGGGCGAATGAGCGATATGACTCAACTTATTCAGGCGCGACAAGGCGTCATTACCGAAGCCATGAAACAGGTGGCCGCGAGCGAACATTTGTCTCCGGAAACGATCCGGGATGGCGTAACCGCCGGGACTATCGTTATACCCAGAAACGTCGGCCGCAAGTTTTCCGCCCTCGGCATCGGGAAAAACCTGCGTACTAAAGTCAATGCCAACATCGGCACTTCACCGGAACATTACGACACGGCAGAAGAGGTCCGGAAGCTGGGGGTTGCCGTGGCCGCAGGTGCCGACAGCGTCATGGACCTGTCCACCGGCGGGGATCTGGCGACCACTCGCAAACGCATTCTTGAGGAGTCTCCCGTGATGGTCGGAACAGTGCCCGTCTATGCCGTGGCCGCCGAGCTGAACCGCCGGGGGCGCCCGTTTTACGAAATGGAACCGGATATGCTGTTTGATTCCATCGCGGATCAATGCCGACAGGGCGTGGACTATATCACCGTGCACTGCGGCGTGACCAGACAGGCCAGCGCTCTTGCCACCGGATCCGGCCGGATCTGCGGGATTGTCAGCCGGGGAGGCGCTCTGCTGGCGTCCTGGATGCATCGCCGGCAACGGGAGAATCCTCTGTTTGAAGAGTTTGACCGGCTTCTGACAATCGCCCTTGAATATGACGTGACCTTGAGCCTGGGAGACGGATTGCGTCCGGGAGCGGTAGCCGACGCCACTGACGGCGCCCAGATCGAGGAACTGGTGACCCTGGCCGGATTGTCGAGGAGGGCCCGTGAGGCTGGTGTTCAGGTCATGATTGAAGGACCGGGGCATGTCCCCCTGAATCAGATCGCCGCCAACATCCAATTGGAAAAAGAGCTATGCGACGGCGCGCCGTTTTATGTGCTCGGACCATTGACCACGGATTGTGCTCCGGGATACGATCATATCACCGCCGCCATCGGCGGCGCCCTGGCGGCGTCGGCCGGAGCGGATTTTCTGTGTTACGTCACGCCTTCCGAGCATTTATGCCTGCCGGACCTGGAAGATGTCAGGATGGGAGTGATCGCGGCCCGCATCGCCGCCCATTCCGGAGATATTGCCAAAGGCATTGCGGGCGCGTTAGAGCGGGACATCAGAATGTCGGTCTGCCGCAAAGAACTGGACTGGGAGGGCATGTACCGCCTGGCCCTGGATCCGGAGCTTCCCCGAGTTAGGCGCGGTCGAAGCGAAGCCAGCGGGAAACCGGTTTGCACCATGTGCGGCGAACTGTGCGCGGTGAAATTGCATAATACCATTGTCGAATCGCAAGGAGAGTAACCAATGGAGCTCAATGAAGTCACCATCACCCGGGCCATTGTGGACCGGTTTTATGAAAAGTTGACGGCCAACCTTGAACTTGACGTGGCTATTGTCGGCGGGGGTCCGTCCGGTTTGATAGCGGGATATTATCTGGCCGGGGCCGGCCACAAAGTGGCCATGTACGAGCGGAAGTTGAGCATCGGCGGCGGTATGTGGGGCGGCGGTATGATGTTCAACGAAATTGTGGTCCAGAAGAGCGCGCTGCACATTCTGGATGAAGTCGGGATCGGCTACCGGAATTATCAGGAGGATTACTATACCGCCGATGCTGTGGAGGCGGTCGCTACACTGACAAGCCGGGCGGTCAAGGCGGGTATGGTTATTTTTAACTGCATTACCGTGGAAGATGTGATCATGAGGCCGGGGCGGGTGACCGGGCTGGTGCTCAACTGGTCTCCGGTGGAAATGGCCGGGCTTCATGTGGACCCGCTGGCTATCCGGGCCGGATATGTAGTGGACGCCACCGGGCATGCCACCGAGGTGGTCAAGGTCGTTTGCAGAAAAGTGCCGGGAACGTTGAACACCGCCTGCGGCGGGGTGGAGGGGGAGAAATCCATGTGGTCGGAGCGGGCCGAGTCGCTGACGCTGGAAAATACCCGCGAAGTCTATCCCGGCCTGTATGTGGCCGGCATGGCCGCCAACGCCACCTTCGGCGGACCCCGCATGGGACCGATTTTCGGCGGCATGCTGCTGTCAGGAGAAAAAACGGCGCTGGAAATCAGCCGCAGGCTGAAGGCCTCATAACCTCCAACGGCATCCCGTTCTATAATTTCCCGGCGGTTTCCGGTTATGATGGTTCGTTTATTTTCGCTTCCAGCCGGAAGAACGACAGTCCGGATTCCTTCTGGCTGGCAACCAGGATGAAGAAACAGCGCTCCCGGGCATCGAAGGCGATAATGGACCCGCGGATGATGCCATCGAAAGCGTTAATGCCCGCTTCGCCGTCCACCACCATTCGCCAGCGGCCGTCTTTTCTTGCCATATAGGCGACATGCTTTTCATCATCGGAAAAGATGGGCTGCATAATGGATTCAAACGAAGGGTGCGGTTTTCCGTCAACGACCATGTAAGCGGTTTTTTTATCCGGGTCATAAACCGGAAAGACCATCCGGCTTCCTTTGGGGCTGAAATAGGGCTGCTGGAAGGCAAATCCGAATTTTCCCGGTTTTTCTTCCGCGGGGATCCCAATTACCGGATATCGGCTGGGTTGCTCCACGTTATTAATCACCATGAACATGTCCGTACTGCCCTGCTGCATGGCCGCATAAGCGTATTGTTTTCCATCGGGACTGAAGAGTGGCGTCCCGATGGCATGGTAAAATTTTCCAGCGGTTTCATCCTTGATGACACTGTATTTTCCGTCTTCATTTTTGACCGCATAGAGGATGTTATTAGTCGCCTTGGCATAGGTAAACGCCTCGATCTCTTTAAAGGCCGGACCTCTGATGCCGTCTTTAATGATATGCCATTTTCCTTCGATACCGGCGGCATAGGCCGCGCTGGTCCCGTCACTGCTGAAGAGCAGTCGGCCCGGTACATCCATTGATAATTCTTTTTTTCCGTCTACCACATAACAGAATTTATTGTCCTTCTCTACCGCCAGATAAGCAAATCGCCTGCCATCCGGAGAAAATGACGGGGCAAGCGTTCCCGAGCCCTCGCTGATTTCCTCATTGTTTTTGACAATCAGGCGGCGGTTGTTTTTCATGGCAGAATAGACCAGCTGGCTCCCGTCAGGAGAGAATAACAGGTCGTTGATTTCATTGTATGCGGCACCTTTTTTATCGTCCAGCACTACAAACCATTTCCCTTTTTCCATGGCCTTATAGGCAATATGCCGTGAATCCGGAGAAAAAATAACATTTTCAATTTTTTCATAACTGCTCATTTTCTTGTTGTCCTTAACAAGAACAAAAGAGCTATTATCGTTGATTCCCACATACGCCATATGTTGCGAATCCGGGCTGAAGATGATGCCGACCTCTTTGGTGATTCCCCAATCAAACAATGGACCCGGTTGACCATCGACAACCACCTGCTGTTTTTTATTTTCATTTTCCACCCGGTAAGCAAGCCTTGAGCCATCAGGGCTGAAGGTGATGGTCCCGACGAATTTGTAACGGGCATGTTCCTGGTCGTCTATAACCACGAACATTTTAGCATTTTCCTGCGCGATATATGCCAGGCGATTATTTTGGGGAGAAAAAAAAGGAGATTGCTCGGTAACGCCGTCGTGAGTCTTGTTTGAGACGCCATCAAGCCATACCCGGAAAGTTTTTCCAATTCTGGACACATAGCTGATGTGTTTTAAATTCGAACTGATTTTCAGAGAATTTACATAGATCTCTTCGCCGCTGATGCCGTGACCGAGAGAAACGACCGTTTCTTTTACCGCCGAGTGTTGAGGATTTGCTGATACCAGCAGGGGGAGTAAAATCAGCGCAAAAACGACATACCGCCTCATTTTTTTTGTCCTTTCAGATGGATGAAACAGAAAAACAAACACTTCAAGAAATTTAAGGGTTACTGCTATTCCGGATGAACTGGTTTGTTCAGGAATGGTATCTGGTCTTTGATGTCGCGGCCGGTCTTTCGTAAAACCTGACCGACACGGTAGAGATATTTGAACGGCATGGAAAAGTTAGCCGACAGGATCGTGGCATCGATACTACCGGAAACATCCATGCCGCCGTAAGGGTTATATACTGAATTTATAAAATCAGTTGAGTTCAAATTTTTACTGCCGTTGTTCGGTACCCGCCATGATCCGGTGAGAAATCCTGCCGCCAGGTCGACTTTTAATCCGCTCTTGAAATTCAATCCCATTCCCACACCATAATAATCGGTGTCCGGCAACGGCGCCAGTACGGAGAAATAATCCATGTCAATGGAAGTTTTTCTGTCTTCCCAGCCGCACCGCAGGGCAAGCCAGTCCAGCAATTGGTATTCGGCACCCAGGCTTACATGGGTCTCATCCTTCATGTTCATTTCAAGTATCAACCGGTCGTTTCCATCCAGATGCCCCACGAATTTGGAAATCATCAACGGCTGAACGTCCTGGTCAAACTGAATTGTATATGCTCTTGTATTGGAATAATCGATCCAGTGAAGGTCACACAGCAGCCGTAATTTGCGGGTAGGTCTGACCATGACGCCGGCTTCCAGCCGTTGCGGCAGGTCCATCCCTTTCATATAAACGCTTCCGTTCTGGGAAGGGGTGGCCCGGTAGGGAAGATCCAGCAGATTGGATACGGCCAGCAGCAGCGGCGAGCTGCCCATCCAGGCGACAAACCGCTGAAATTCTTCGCTGTAGGTGAATCGAAAGGTCCCTTCCTGTTCCATTTTGACTTCGCTTTTGTAGCACAGACCGAACGATAACCAGTTTCTGGGATGCCACATTAACCCCAGGTTGTAATTGGGCGTGTAATCATCGCGGACCTGGAGATCCAGGTTGCCGATATCGTCCCAGGGGCCCACACCACCCCCGAACCAGGGGGGGGGCAGGGTCAACTGTGAGATGATAGGGATATTCAATCCTTGAGTGGATATGCCCATTATTTCCGTCAGTGCCGTCATGTCGTTGGGCAGGCGCATATCCGTGTCCAGCTGGGTGGCGCCCTGTCCGAGGCCCATGGTCACTCCAACAGACACGGTATCGCTCAACTGATAACTGACGGCCGGCGCTGCATAAACTATATGCTGCATGGAAACCTCACGACCGTTGTATCGGGCCGGATCATCATCATCCCGGTAATACCCTCCCATGGCCGGCGCGTATACGCCGAAGCCGAAAGTCCAGCGGGTATTGGGTTTTCGGTAAGACAGACCGAAGGGGAAGGGAGCGGCGGCCAGGGAAAAGCCGAATGGCGTGGGCATGCCGACGGAATCCATATCCTGGGGACCCATCAGGGGAATATACAAATGGACACCCTGGGTGGTTCCACTCTGTCCATTAACCGGATCGGCCTGGGGCCGGTAATCATAATAATTCGGATCGCCTGGCGAACCGGAGTGAATGCCACCCAGCCAACCCGGGAAATCAGGATCGGCTTTGAATTTTGATTTGATGGCAAATTCAGCGGTGAGAAGTCCCTGACTTAAATAAAGGCCGTCATGCAGGTCGGACAGCCCGGCCGGATTGTAATGGATGGATAGCTGATCCGGAGGGTAGGCGGTGCAGGTGTTTGCAAGGGAGATTGCCTTGGAGCAGACAGCCAGGTCTTCAAACAACGTTGCCAGGCAGATATCGTGGGCAAATGTAATTAATAGAAAACAGGCAATTAAGAAAAACCATCCCCGTTTGGCCTGTGGTCGTGGTCGCATTAATTCTCCTGTCCCGTTTTACAGTTGGTAATCAAAAGGAATTCTGAAGGCAAACGAAAAGTCAGAAGCATCATTGGTTAGACCGAGACCAACGTTAAAGCTGATCGTTCGTTTGGCGGAAAAGCGCCAGCCGGTACCCAGGCTGAGGCTGGCGGTTACAGTATCATCGGTCTCGGAGGATTCGCCGTCTTCATAATGGTACTTCGTTCCAAAGGCGTAAGACAGGCTGAAAGAGGCGTTGATGGTTGCCGCGTAGGACATGGCATATCCCATCCCCAGGCTCATACCAAGCCCGCTTCCGGGTTCAACCTCGTCAAGAACCCTGCCGTCACCCAGGTAATAGTTCAGTCCTGAATCCTTGAATTGATAGGAATAGGCCAATCCTCCGTAGGCGACAACCGGATCAATTTTTTTGTTGGTATTTACACCCATAGATAAAGAGTAGAGGCCGGCGCCGGTGGAAAGATCGATTTCCGGGTTGATTTCATAAGGCCCCCTGCCGGTGGGTGCGGCGACGCTGGCGCTGAGAATGAGCGGCGGAATCTTTTGATCAGATTTGGTCGGCTGCCAGCTGCCGCTGAAGGAAACGTCGCCGATATCACTGACATCCTTGGAGCCGCTGGCGCCCATATCATTATATTTATATTTAAAGGGGATGGATGTGGCCAGGGTAAGGTTGTCATAAAGAGCGTAGGCGGCGCTGATGGTGTTGGTCAGGGTATGATCAGCAGTATGGATGATGCGCTGGGCATTCCATTCAGCTTCGTCGAAACTGTTATGGGAGTATCCGAAACTGTAGTCAAAACTTAATGTTCTGGCCGGAGACAGGACGTATTCCCGGCCGGCGGCGGAAAGGATCTCCTCTTCTTCCTGCTGCTGTTCAGCCTCCGTCATTTTCAGTTTTTTTCTGGCCTCCGATTCAGTGCGCAGCTTTTCGACTTCTCCCTGAAGGGATTGAATCTGCTTATACAAAGTTCGGAGATCTTCACTGGCATACTCTTTGTCAAGGTCGACTTTCTCTTCCTTTCCAGAGTGGACGAAATCCTCTTCTTCGTTGATCAGATCCTCCCGTTGTATGCTCTGGGTGGAGTTGATGTAGGTGACAAATGCTTCCTTGTGTTCTTTCCCCATGTAATGGGTTACCTCGGCATAGGCTTCCTGGACCGTCTCGTAATCTCCCAGGCGAACCGCGAAGATTGCATTCCCGAGTTCATCCCTGGTCCTGAAGATATAGGGATCATACCCTCTGGCCTTGACCGATTCCAGCATGGCAATGGCATTTTCCTTGTCTCTGAATATACCTACCTGAATTGAATAAGGGTATTTCCCGATATCCTGCAGGGTCCCTCTCCCTTCGATTTCTCCCATTTCTTCGGGTGAAAATTTTGATGTATCGATAATAAATTTAACACCCTGGGCGTTAATGGCAGCCAGGTCTTTTACCGTGAGCCGGGCCTGCTCGTCGGAAAGAGTTCCCCGGGCGTTTATTTTATCTATTTCATCGGGCGTCAGTTTATTGATAAACCCGTAACCAACCATGTTTTCCAGTTCGGTCAGAGAAAGGTCGGAACCAAAACCACGACCGGAAGACATGGACAGTTCCAGAGAGGTCACATGTTTGATACCGGCACCGGTGGTCTGATTGAGTTCATCGCTGGTCATATCTTTTTTGAGACCGGCGCCACTGGCATTATTGAGTTCATCGCTGGTCATATCTTTTTTGAGGCCGGCGGCGGTTTCCCTGTCAAGTTCATTGGAGTTGAGGCTTCTGGTAAAGCCGGATCCAGACGATGGATCGGATTTTTTAGTCGCACTGTCGTCCGGTTGATTTTCCTGCCCGCTGCTGCTGATCGCCAGTGCTGCCAGGAGAAACAGGGCCCCCACAAGAATTATTTTGATATTTGCCTTCAAAATATTACCTCCTGAAGAGCATTGCGGTTTATCTTTTGTAATATTGTCTTTCGTCCGGATCCGTTTCAATCGGCATCTTTTCCATTTCAACCATTCGGTCACGGAACATGATATCCAGTGTCCGGTCTTCATCCATGAAACGGAGGTCGTCGTTTTTCAGTTGCAACAGTTTTAATTGTTCTTCACCTGAAGGGTAAACCACGAAAATGACATTCTGATGCCAGAGCTTCTTGAATTGTTCAACAGGGTAACTGGTATTGCCCTGGAAGGGGTCGGCCAGAAAGACATGTCCTTCACGGATATCCTTGAAAACGGTAAAATGGCGGTAACCATATAGTTCCATAGGGAGAATGCAGGGCATGTCAAGGGATGCCAGGTCGTCAATTTCAGCCTTGTAACCTACTCCCTGGTAACCGATGGCGTTAACGAAACTTTTCATGTCCAGCAGGGAGAACGCCCGCCGTTCGATAATTTTCTCCTTGTCGCCGTATTTCAACAGGCCGTGAATGATTTGGCCTTCCTCGAAATCTTCTGCCACATGATATTTGAGCAGGGTGGCCAGCGCCGCCGATCCGCAACTGTAATCATATTTCTGGCTGACGATACGGGAATACTCGATATCCTTAGCGGTTCTCATCTCAAAGCGCATTTCAACAGGCTGCAAAACATGAGGCAGGTAATTGTCGGTGTTGCTGATAATTCCATCGTCAGGAGCAACGGTAAAGCGGATCTCATTGTCCGGCGCTTCCCTGACAGGAAGAATACCGGCCAGCAAAGACGCGCTGATTATAAAAGCAATGAGTACATGCATAAAATTATTCCCCTGCCCCCGGTTTCAAAAATATCAAATAAACACTGTTTATCATTACAATGATAAAGGATCAAACCTGTTTTGTAAAGCAAAAAATAAGGGAAAAAAGGGACCGGAACTCAGTAAACTGCGGCCTGCGGGCGGGCGTTGGGGATAAGATTCGGACAGGACCGGAGGAACCAGTATGTTCATCAGGGAAGAGTCCTTATTGGCAAATATCCAAATCTTCATTGGTGTAGATGTAAATATTGTTGCCGCCTTTGAGAAAAACATCGAGATCCCGGATATCCATCATGCCGAGTTCCTGATATCGGTTAAAGTCGGGATAATGGGTCTGATCCCCGATCACCTCACCCGGTGCGACGGGAAGTCCCATAGGAGCAAGACCGATACTCATGGCTAAACTGGGACTGGAAATATGAAGGTCATTGAATATGGTGTTTCTCAAGTAAACGGTATCGGGAGGGACAACGATACGGCCGGAATCGGACAGGATGGGGTCGTCTCCGGTAGCGCCGGACTCGAGAAAAACGGCGCCAAAATTATGGGTAGTGTCCTGGAGAGTGATGATGGAAAAAGTGCCATCGCTATTGCGGACCATTTCCATTCTCGGCCTTCGCTGGACCCATTCATACCGGTTATAACTTCTGAATGTGGCCGAACGTTCCAGCAGCACTGTTTTTTCATTTTTGTATTTACCGCCGCCCTTGTGTTCTGTGTAACTTAACGCATAGGGAGGCAGGAATTCCAGGTCAATTCGAACGGGCTGTGTAATGACTTCGCCGTTATAGGAACGGACGAAGTCACCATTTATTTTCTGGTCAGTGGTGATGATGACTTCCCGGGTCCGTGGCCCGGAACCGTCTCCGGAAAAGGTGTTGCCGGCGTTGGGATTGCCCCGGATATAGTCAGTGCCGATCACATTGATCGGGAGCCCCCCCAGAGAGGGGAGGGCCTTTAAAAACCGGTCCACATCCGCCTGGCTTTGAAAGCTGTATTTAAATGTATCATATTGATAATCCATGTAGGGAACATCGGTGACGACAAAGCCGGGCCTGAACCCGCAACCTGCTCCTTCGTTTGTAAAGCCGTCCATATCTCCCCACCAGCTGGGCTCGGGGTCGATATATGCGGAAGAAGGGGTTTCATAAAAAGCGGTCACGCAGTTGTCAGTGGTGCCGGCCGTTATTTCATCGATACACGTATCGGAAAGCAGTTCGGGCGCTACCGTGCCGCCGATGGAAGGGAAAGCGGTTGCGGCAAGAATCAGAAAGGATAAAATCGCCGGTCGGGAAAAGACAGATAATATATTATTTAGATGATAAGACGTCATAGCGCATTACGTCCGATATGGGTAAACCCCGGACAGGCGATGCGATGATCAACGCAGGCACCTGCCCGGGGATTATCCAATTTTTAACTGATGCTATTGCTTTTAAGCAATACCATCATCATCCGACCCGGTTATCAATGAGCCCAGATGTACAGGGCGTCCGGGGTGCCGGCGGTAACACTCAGGCCCCGCAGGTTCAGGATGCCGAGGGTGCCGTCGATGGCGGCTGAAGTATCGGCCAGGCCGACGTTCAGGGTAGCCGGAACGGTGATGGCCATGGTCGTGTTGGGCAGGCTGACCGCGATAAAGGTTTCGGAAGCCGGGATGTAGACAGCGCCGGCGACGTTACAAGAAGCGGCGCCGGTGGTGCCGATATCCAGGACCAGTCTCTCGCCGTCGGCAATGGACTGGGCAATGGTGACGGCGCCGTTGATGATGATCCAGCCGGCGGTGCTGCTGCAGGCGGTCAGACCGTCAGGGTCACCCCAGGCGAGCTGGGAGAAGTCGATGGTGGTGGTGCTGTTGCCGCCAAAGGCGATGGTCACGCCGGCCTGGCCGGTGACACCGCTGAGGTCGCCGCCGGACATCTTTTCCAGAGCCAGGGCGGACATGGGCAATGCCAGCAGGGCGATAATCAATACAGTCAATCCAAATCTCTTCATTATTATTTTCCTCCAAAACAGTAAAGTTTTTAAATGGTCGGCAGCATCAGGGACGGGCCCATATATAACATGTGCTTTTCATGTCGGCCTTATTAATCATCAGGTTTTCAGCGTGCATTATACCGACGATATCCATGGAGCCTGGCGCCAGAGTGGCATCGTTGCTCATCATGACATTAACCGTGTACGGTGTTTGAAGACCGATGGTGGTTTTCGTCAGGCTGAAGGAGAAAAAAGGCGTGTTCGGTGGAACAGTGATCCCCGCGTACGGGGCGCCGCCGGCAACCTGGCAGGTAGAAGCCCCTGTGGTAGCCACATCTACTGTCAGTACTGCGTTCGCCGGAATGGTAGTCCGCAAGTAACCGCTGTTGGACCCGGTGCCGATCAACACGATCCAGCCGGGATTGTCATCCGGGTTGGCGGCCCATACGGCAGCTTTACCGCCCCATCCGTCCGTGTCTCCTTGGCTCAGGGAACGGAAAGACGCCTGCACCGTAACGGCGTCACGAAACGCTATGTTAATGCCGGACTTTCCGGAGACTTGATTCAACTCCGAATAGGTCAGGGCATCCATGCCGTAACCGGGAGGACACCACTGAAAAGCGATTCCCGAAAAGAGAATCGCTCCGGCCAGCGATTTGATCCACTTCTTTCCGACGCTCTTTTTTCTGCCTTTTTCCATGTACGCTGAACCTGTCTTACAATTTTCAGGCCATCATTATCCCCGTACTGCCTTTAGTCGAATTAGTGCGCCCAGATGTACAGGGAGTTCGGAGTTCCGGCCGTAACACTCAAGCCCCGCAGGTTCAGGATGCCGAGAGTGCCGTCAATGGGGCTGGAAGTATCCGCCAGACCGATGTTCAGCGTGGAAGGAACGGTTATCGTCATGGTGACATCAGGCAGTCCGACCGCCACGAAGGTTTCGTTGGCCGGAATGTAGACAGCGCCGCCGACATTACAAGAAGCAGCAGCGGCGGTGGTGCCGATGTCCAGAACCAGGCGCTGGCCGTCGGCGATAACTTGAGTGATGGTGACGACGCCGTTGATGATGAGCCAGCCGGCGGTGCTGCTGCAGGCGGTCAGGCCGTCCGGGTCACCCCAGGCAAGCTGGGAAAAGTCGATGACGGTGGTGCTGTTACCGCCAAAGGCGATGGTCACGCCGGCCTGGCCGGCAACACCGTCGAGCTCGGCGTTGGTAACGGCGTCCATGGCCATTACCGATAGCGGAAGCACTAATAAAAGCAGTGTAACGATTAATTTTTTCATTCAAATTTCCTCCAAAACGGTTAGACAACTGTGGTTTGTTTGACTTCTAACTGATTTTTGTTTCTGTTTTCAGAAACATACCGGCAAGATCCCACCTTGATATTGCTCAGTGGGCCAGCGGTTTCCTACCCCTTTGCATCACCCCCTTTCGCGAACGTAAACACTGTTTAGCCGTTTACGTTAAAAAACTTTTTTATGTTACCCTTTATATTTTTTCTCTGTCAAGCTTTTTTTGTTTCCCCCGTCGCTGGCTTCCGTCGCTGATGGTAGCCAAAAGAATAAGAGCAAATTCAATGCCATTTGGCTCTCCCAGCGACTGTTTTTTAAAATCAACTATTTCGTTATGTTGGACACCGGGAACGGAACCGGTCAATTGATTGAGAATCAAAAAGCCAAATTTCTGCCGCTTTTTGTCCCGGGCGTGACAAAAAGCGGCATCTCTCCCTTCTGTCGGCGATCATATCCCCGGTTCGGCGGGCAGCAATGGCATCAGGGTTTTAAAATAGTCCGAATTCCGGATGTTGTTCAGGTCAGGATCGGCTCTCAGGTGGTCCCAATGGTCATATCCGAGAGATACGGCTCTCCTGAGATGGTCGATGGCGTTTCCCGGGTTGTTCATTCGAGCATACAGGCAGGCCAGATTATAATGGATCATGGGGTTGTCCGGTTCCGCCGCCGCCATCTTTTCGGCCAGAATCGCGGCCTCTTCCAGTTTCTGCGCATCAATCAGATCCATTAACAAATGCCGGAGCATGGCCCCGTCTTCCCTCTTCAGGTCGGTGCTTTCCTCAATCAGGGGTATGACTTTATCCGATTGCCCGGTTTTCAGAAACAGCGATGCCAGATTGTATCGGGCCAGGTGGTAGGTCGGTGCCAGCTCCAGCGCCTGGCGATAGTGGCCAACGGCCTGAATGATGTCGCCCTGTCTTTCGGCCGCCAGTCCCAGGTTATTGTGGGCTTCGGGCATCATGGGCGCGGCCGCCAGCGCCATCTGAAATTCCCGGGAGGCGTCTTCGTACCGGTTCCGGTCGAGCAGGACCAGCCCCAGGCTGTTGTGGAGTCCAGGATGGTCGGGATTTTGGGACAGGCCGTGTTTCAGGATGTCGATGGCTTCATCCATTCTGTCCAGACGGTGAAGCGCGATGCCGAGGTTGTTGGATATTCCCGGATCGCCAGGATTCAGGGCGGCGGCCTTTTCCAGCCACTCCAGCGCTTCTTTTTCCTGACCACGGTCGAGCAGCAGTCCTCCCAGATTGAGCAAGGCTTCGACACAAACCGGATCAAGGGCGATGATTTGCCGCAGCTGGGCTATGGCGTCATCCGGCCGGCCCAGCTCTTTCAGCAAACCGGCCAGGTTGTATCGGGCCTGGATGTTGAGGGGATTGTTTTCCAGGGCTGTCCGGAAAAGGTCTATGGCCTGATCGGGCCGGCCCAGACGCATCAGGGCGACCCCCAGGTTCACGCGGGCGGAATCAAGGGACGGGTCCTTAGCCAGGGCGGTGTTAAAGGATGACACCGCCTGTTCGGTATCGCCCGCGGCCAGGAGGGCCTGGCCCAGATTGTTACCGGCCTCGGCCACGTCAGGTGCCTTGGCGACATTGTCGCGCCAGAGCAGAACGGCGTCGTTCCAGGCGGAATTGCGTTGCCAGGTCCATAAACCGCAAACGGCGATGAGAAGGCAGAGAATTGCCACGGCTATGTTGCGTGTGCGGGATGGCGCGGTCACCAGCGCGGTCAGGGCAATAAACGGAAAAATGGACGGCAGGTAGGTCCGATGCTCATACGCTATCGCCAGACCCAGCACCGAAGACTCGATGACCAGGGTGATCAGAAACCAGAAAACAGAGAAGGACAGCAACCGGTGTCTGGCGGACAGGCGGAGGCCGCACAGGGCAAGGGCGATGAGGCCCATGAAGGCCGTTGCTGTTGTCAGGGGCTTAAAGCAAGAGGCGGAGACGGGAAAGTCATAGAGCAGGATCAGCCGGTCCGGGTGGGGGAAGAACAGGAGGCTGATATAGTAGAGCACCACGGCCGGTTCGGTTAACAGCCGCTGGACTGGAGTGAAATCGTGTTTCTGATAGTCTTTTAGAATCTGGTCCACCGGGCTGGTTCCCAGCAAAACGGCCGCCGGCAACAGGCAGGCGACGGCCGCCAGGCCGATCCAGCGGAGCCGGCGTTTCAGCCAGAACGGGTCACGATTCTGAAAAAAATACCATTCATAGAGAAACAGGATAACCGGCAGGACGGCGACGATCTCCTTGGAAGTCAGACCGGCCAGGCCGGCGGCCAGGCTGAAGACGTAGAGCGGAACCCGCCGGATCAGACCCCGTCCGGTCCGGTCTGCCGTTCGAGCCCGGATATAAAGGAACAGGGACATCATAAAGAACATGGCCGCCAGGGAATTCATGCGCTGGATGGTGTAGGTGACCGACTGGGTATGGACGGGGTTGACCAGCCACAGGGCCGCGGCCATGAGTGGCGCGGGCGTGTTTCCCGCGCCGCACAGTCGCAGCGTCTGCCTGGCGACCAGGAACATCAGCAGGGCCGTGACCACATGAATGAGCAGGTTGACGGCATGATAGCCCCGCACGTCGTAACCATGGAGATAGTAGTTCAAGGCCAGCGTCAGGTTGGCCATGGGACGGGTGGGAACGGGACTGTTGAGCACGTCCAGGATGCTGTCACAAGTTACGGCGGTCATCCGGATGTGGGTGTTTTGAGTGATGTTGAGCCGGTCGTCAAACACGAAGGGCGCGTCGGATATGTTGGCGTAGACCAGCAGGGCGATGAGGACCAGGATGGCTGCCGATGGCAGCATTCGGCGGGTGGCAGCGGCTGTTGATAATAGAATGTTCATGGCTGCTTTTTTATCTTTATGGAATAGCCCTTCCATTTGAGAATATACATGCTGAACCATCCCAAGAGAGATATCGCCAGGCGGAGCAGAATCAGGCTGGCGATAAACAGGACGATATTTTCATGCGGGCAGCCGTAATAGGCTAAAAGCCCCGTCAGGGCCACATCCCTGGTACCGATGCCGGCAAAATTCAATGGAACGACGACGGCGATGGTGGCCATGGTGTCCACCATGATCAGTTCCACGGGACGGATCGGGAGAGAAAAACATTTCGCCAGCAGAAAAAGCGTTATGTAGTAAGCGGAGAAAGCGGCAATCGAGAAAATCGACATGCGTACAAAAATGCGGCAGTTATATTTTCCCGGATCAGCAGAGACCAACAAACGAATTTTGCCGCCCAACGCAGCAAACCTTCCGCCTTCAAAGGAGTTTCTGAATCCGTGCTGAAGCCAGACAAGCAGTTGCCATACAGCACAAGGCAGCACGACAAGGAATACGCCCCATATTTTCCAGATATCAGAAGGGCTTGCCTTCGATAAAACAAACAGCAGGGAGATGAAGCCGAGTCCAAGAGGGATAACCCAGTCAAATAATTTGTCCAACAGTAACAACCGGACCATTTGGCCCGAGTTTTTGAATTCTTCTTTGAGATAGAGCCCGCGGACCGCGATGGACAGACCGGAAATAAAATTGTTCAGAAAAATATCGACCAGGTACATTAAAAAGAGGCTGGTCCCTTTGGTCGTGATGAAGAAATCTTTAAGAAGGCTGCGCCAGCGGAGAACCCTCAATAGTACGACTATTACGGCGATGAGATAACCGATGACAAGCAAGCCCGGATCGGCTCCCTTGAGGAGATTGTTAACCGCATTCAGCTCAATGTGCTTTGAATAAATGAAACCGGCTGCCAACAGCAGACCGGCGGAAATCATCTGCCTGATCCAGTAATGGATTCTGGACTTTTCTGTTGAGCCGGCGTTTATCGTATTCATTCTTTTAAAAATGGTAGCGCTGTCAGCCATAAAATTCATTGCAATGGGAGCATAACTTCGGAAATTGACCCCGTATATGCAGTCGGCGCAGCCGGCGCATTGCCGGGCCGTTGAATATTTTTCCCACGCTTTCCAGTTTTGCATCGCCCAAAATCAATTCGCCTTCAGCATCCACACAGCATGGCACGACCCGGCCGTCAGAAAGGACAACCATGCGTCGCCACAGATGCATACAGCGCTTTTTCCGACGGTTTTCCTTCTGACTTACCAGCGGTTGGGCGGTAACAAGGTCGACTCTGGTCTCCCATTCCCGGCGGACTTCTTTTTCTCCTCCCCCCGTTGTTTGTTCAAATATAACGACGTTGATTTCCACGAAAGGCTTTTCAGCGTGATTCTCCCGCAATTTCAGAAAATTGATGATATTCGCCCTGATCTTGTCGTAAGGCATGCCTCTGACTTGTTCATAGACCTGGCCCACTCCGTCCAGGCTGAAGGTGACAACGCTGACCTTGGAATCCAGCAACTCGGATGATTTCTCCTGGTCCAGCAGGGTGGCATTGCTTACTATGGTCGCGATTAGCCCTTTTTCGCGTGCCAGCTCAATCATTCGGAAAATATCCTTGTGCAGCAGCGGTTCGCCCCATCCGGTCAAATGTACCCGTTCCAGAACAGGGGAATGATCCAGAATACGGGAAAAAAGGCCCATGTTCATTTTTTCCTTTGGCCTTTTCATCCCCCGGTTTACCGGACATTGCAGACAACGGATATTGCACTGGTTAAGAGGTTCCACCGTGAGGCTGGTATACCCGAATGAACGATCCGAACGAACAGAATAGTAAAAGATGTTTATGGCCTCAATTATTGCGCCTTTAATGCTGCCGATTTTGTGCGGGACTGTTTTCCGGTAACGGCCATGCCCTGTTGCAAGGCCGGCAATTATTCCCAAGGATTTCAACAACGCCCCCTCAAGCTGTCTGCCAAATCTTGAGACGCGCCGTCGTTTCATCGCCTTCTGTAATTGATCCATCTGATCGTCCTCATGTCGTAACCTGTAATGGACCTGATATTCACATTTCCCTCCTTGATCTCCGGGGTCTTATCACTTTAGCTGGAGATCCCATCGCTATCACCATGGGAGGGATGTCTGAAGTCACTATCGCCCCCGCTCCGATCACCGTTCCTTTGCCGATGGTAACCCCCGGCATAATCATTGCGTGCGACCCGATCCAGACATCATCCTCAATTACAACCGGCTTTGAAATTTTTGAGAAATACATATGTTCCGCCTCCGGATTGTGGGTCAGGCTGGTAATCGCTGTGTGCGATCCTATCATAACGCGATTGCCGATGGTTATTCCTCCGTGCCCCCACATATGAACAAACGCCGCGATGGAAACGTCGTCCCCGATGGTGATGTTTTTTTTCCCGCGCAATCGGCAGGGGGGATCCACATATACTCTTCTGCCGTAACTGTGCAACCCCATCAGCAGAAAAAAATTCACTATCTCCACGATAATGTCCATCAGTGACTTTTTAAGACTGGTTGTCATATTTTTACTGATAACTCCTGTAAATACTTCTCATGATTCCCCCTTTTCCCGACAGACTTTCTATGAGAGCCAGAGGGAGAGCAGCAACCTGCATCCCCAGGTAGACAAAAAGGATCCATGATGAACTTTTGTGTCTGATGTTCCTCGGGTCAAATGAGGGAAAGAGGCTGACCACGATACCCGCCATGGAACTTCTCATGGAAAAAAAAGATCGTTTATAAAGAGTGACGCCCGCCTGTCCGGCCAGAGAATCAAGGGTAGCCGGTCCGAAATGGGTTAAATGAATCGGAATGTCCAGCGGATACCAGTGCTGCCTGAAAACAGCGAACTGCCAGCTGTCTATATTGGGGACTTCTATGAAAACGAACCCCCCCGGATTCAGGATCGATACCGCTCGCCGCAAATTGTCCGCTGGAGACAGGACATGCTCCAGCACATTGTTGAAAATAATCGCGTCGTAGCGTTTGTTCAGTTCGATTTCCGTAAGATCCCCCGGGTATCCTTTGACGCCAAGTGTTTCAGTAACCAATGAAAGCATCTGGTGAGAATATTCGGTTACCTCCACCTGGAAATCATGTTCCAGCAGGATACGGCTTAATTGACCGGCTCCGCAACCGACTTCCAGGACGGTCGCACGGGGGGGGAGAACCTTTACAAGCGGGCGTATGACCTGTTTCAGCCGCCATGAATTAAACCCGGCCACCAACCGCTTCAGCCCTTTTTTTTTCTTGTCGATATCTGTCTCACTCCAATAATACGCGTCATAGGCTTTGGTAAGGGCATCCAGGGTCGGCCTCGGGCAGGTAAAAACCGTCCGGCATTCTCCGCACTGAAATAATTGATAGATCGTATTGTCCTTTCCCGGAAAAGTGGACTTATGGAAAAGGACTCCTTTTTCGTTACAAACGGGACATAAAGATGCCTGATTTTCATTCATGAGTGGACCTGTTAAGGAAAGACAACTCCTGGATATGTTTTCGAGAGGCCCCCGATCTCAAGTTTCGGTAGATCCAGTAGGGCAGGAGCATGCCAAACAGCGGGAGCATCAGGGCCACCGCCACTGTCGCTTTTTTTTTCATTTTTTCGGACAGGGGCAGGAAATCGATTTTTCGAAACAGACCGTAAAACAGGTCGGGAACAATTCGCATAAAGGAGAGAAAAGAAAGATTGATGGCATAGACCGTGATGCGATTGGCGCTGACCCGGGCAAATTTTTTTAACTGGCTTAATCCCGATCCCCGGATGGGTCTCTGGTTGTGATACAGAATCGCGGCTGGTTCAAAGCTGAGCCGCCATCCTTTTGACAGAATCCGCAACGACAGGTCCAGGTCCTCGCAATAGGCGGTCCCCCCCCACAGATCCTCAAAAAACGGATCTTCGCCTTCCAGGGCTTCCCGGCGGACAAAACACCCGCCGCCGCTGATAAATCCGGTGTCGCGGCTGGAGGACTCCGTATCCCGGTAATCGGCGAAGCCATAACGGTTCAGAAAGTATCCGCAGCCGGCGGCGGGCCGTTCTCCGTCAATAAACCGCTGCAGATCCATTACCCAGGGCATGATCATGTTGCTGTTTATCCCCCCCAGGCGCGTTTCCTGTTCAAACCGGTTCAGTCCTGCGGAGATGAATTTCGGATCCAGGACCGTATCGGCATTGATGAAAACCAGAACGCTGCCGGTGGCGTGCTGGACGGCGATATTGTTGCATTTTGAAAAACCGACATTCTCTCCGGACAAAAGCAGCATCCGGGGATAATGCGCTTTGACCCAGGCGCAGGTATCGTCCCGGGAGCCGTCATCCCTGAGGATGACCTCCAGTTCGTGGTGGCCCAGTTCCTGCCGCTCAACACTCGGCAGCAGCAGGCGGAGGTCTTCCAGATTATTATAGGCCGGAATAATCACGCTCGCTTTCATCTATCGCCACCAGCTCCTGATGACAATTTTCGCGAAATTAAGACCGTAAAACCAGTTCCGTCCCTTCTTGCTCTTGCCGTATTTGCGTTTCATTATGGTGACCGGCGCTTCGCGGATCCGGAAGCCGGCCTTGGCGGCGTTGATGATCAGTTCACTGGTGTGAAACTGGTCTTCGTCCAGGGGGATGCGCCGGACCACATCCATTTTGAAGGCCCGGAATCCGCTGGACGGGTCGGTGATGGCAAGCCCGGTCAGCCGGTTGATGATAAAACTGAAGAAATAGACCCCGGCCAGCCGGAAGAGACTGTCCTTTTCCCGGGAGCCGACAATACGCGAGCCGATAACGATATCGCTTTCATTTTCCAGCAGTGGCCGGAGAAGGCCGGGGATCTCTTCCGGGTTGTGCTGGCCGTCCGCGTCCATGGTGACGCAGATGCCGATGCCGGCTTTTTTCAGGATATCATACCCCATCCGCAGCGCGGCGCCGCCCCCCCGGTTGATGGGGCTCCGGACCGCCAAGGCCCCGGCGGAAATCGCGCCGTCAAAGGTGTCGTCCTCGCTGCCGTCGTCGACCACCACCACGCCCAGCTTCAGATCCCCCACCTTTTCGGGAATGCGGGGAATGACCTCCCGCAGATTGGCGGCCTCGTTGTAGGCCGGGATAATCACGGCCGCGTCACACCCGGCCAGTCCGCCGCGGATTTTTTCCAGGTGGTCGGCAATGCTCACGGCCCGCACCAGCCGGTCAAACTGATATTTTTGCTTTAAAAATGAGGTGCGCAGCAGAATGAGGGAAAACCACAGGATGATGACCGCGAAGATCAGCAGGGCCAGCAGCCGTCCTTTTTCCGCGTCGTCCAGGGCCAGCATGCGCTGGAGGATATTGATCAGGGCGGGGTTCAGGGAGAGGGCGGAGAGGAACAAACCCGAGGCGGCAAAGAGGAAAAAATTCGCCCGGTTCCATCGCTGGCCGCGAAAGATGCGGAAGCTCAGAATGAAAAGGGCAAAACCCGCGATCATTCCGATCAGCCTGAGGTTTGACATTCACGTTTCCCCGTGTGGTTGAATTTTCAAGACCGCCTGTATTTTTATCTTAATCGCAGGTGCCGGGGGAGTCAATCATTCCCGCGGCTAATTTTTTAATATCGTCGCTTCCCGGTCCGGAAACAGCCCCTGAAAATAGTCGGTATCATGAATATTTTTCAGATCCGGATCACTTTTTAAATGATCCCACCGGTCATAGCCCATGTCCACGGCTTTTTTCAGCTCGGCCACCGCCGCTTCCTTTTTCCCCTGAAGCGCAAACGCGCAGGCCAGGTTGTAAGACGCGATCGGGTTCCCCGGCAGCAGATCCGCCAGACGGGTCAGAAAGGGAATCGCTTCCGCGTACCTGCCTTGCATGACCAGGACGGTGGACAGGTTGTTGAGGACAAGCACCGACCCGGGATTCAGCCGGTCGGCCTGCACCAAATGCTGGCTGGCGCGCTCCAGATCCTGTCGTTGAAACCAGGCCGTGCCCAGATTGAAGTGGGTGGTATCGTTTTTCGGGTTCAGCCGCAGGGCCTGTTCATAGTATCCGATGGCTTCATCGATTCGTCCCAGCTGCGACATAACCAGTCCCAGATTGTTATATGCTTCGTCATATTCAGGGTTAATGCGGATGGCCCATTCGATATGGTAACGGGCGCCTTCCAGATCGCCTTTTTTAATTAAAACGGCGCCGAGGTTGTTATGGGCGGTTTCGTAATCCGGATAAATATGAAGAGCCTTTTGGTAATATACGATGGCTTCGTCGAGTCTCTGCAGATGCTGCATGGCGGAACCCAGGTTGCTGTAAGCCTCGTGATTGTCCGGCGCCAGGGAAATGGCTTTTTCCATATACGGCAGGGCTGCGGCGGGGCGTCCCAGGTTGACCAGGATCCCGCCGATATTGGTGTAGGCTTCATCGTAATCAGGTTCGAGCCGGGCCGCTTTCTGAAACCACTCCAGGGCCTTTTCCGGCTGATCGTGTTTCTGGAAGGCCATGCCGACTCCAAGGGCAGGCCTGGCTTTCCGTGGAGATTTGCCGGCGCAATCCCGCCAGAAATCGAGCGCGTCGGTCCATAAGGCATTGTATTGATATGTCCAGACGCCGCCGGTGATCATTACCAGGCCAAAGCCGATGACGGCCGCGTGCCGGGGAAGACGCCGGAGCAGGAGTGTCGTAATGAGGAGAACGGGAAACAGGAAAGGCAGGTAAGTCCGGTGCTGAAATATGATGGCCAGACCGATCACCGAGGATTCGATGACCAGATTGCCCAGGAACCAGAGAATGGAAAAAGACAGCAGCCGGTGCCGTCCGGGTTTGTAAAAGGCCGCTGCCAGCAGCGCGGCAATGGCCGCCATGGCCAGACCGCTGCCGGCCGGTCCCAGCGATGAAACGGAGAGCGGAAAATCACAGTCCACGTTAAGCCGGGACGGGTGCGGGAAGAACAACAGTGACAGATAGTAGACGATCACCCGCGGTTCGGTCAGAAGCCGTTGCAGCGGCGTAAACGGCTGTTTGTCGTATGAGGCGAGGATGCCGCCGATAGGATCGCCTTTGAGGTACAGCATGGCGATGGATAGGAAGACTGCCACGACCAGGACGATCCACTTGATCCGGGTTTTCAGCCAGGCGCTGTCCAGGTTCCGGAAGAAAAACCATTCGTACATGAATATGCAGACCGGCAGAGTGGCGGCAATTTCCTTGGAAAAAACGGCCAGCAGTCCTGAAACCGCGCATCCGCAGAACAGGAGAAGGCGTTTTACCTTATCTCCTCTGCCGTTTTGCCGCGTCAGCCGGGCCTGAATATAAAGGTACAGACCCAGCATGAAGAACAAGGTCGCCAGGGAGTTCATGCGCTGGATGATATAGGTGACGGACTGCGCGTTAAGGGGATGGATCAGCCAGGCCGCGGCAGCCAGTTCCGGGATCGCGCCCCTTCTGACCCCGGCCAATTGCAGGGTGGGACCGGCGATAAGAAACAGCAGCACGGCAATGGCCAGGTGGATGGTGATATTGGTCAGGTGATAGCCGGTGGTGTCGTAACCGGAAAAGTAATAATTCAGGGCGAAAGAGAAATTGGCCACGGGCCTGAACGGGCAGGGCCCTCTGGTGGCGCCGATAATCCGCTCCAGGGAAGGCTCCGTCATGCGGATATGGGGGTTTTGAGTAATATTGGGAATATCGTCGAACAAAAAAGGCGCTTCCAGGGTATGGGCATAGGTCAATAAAGCGGTCAATGCCAGGAGAATGACACCTGCGAACAATCGAAGCCGCGACTGTTTGTTATCTGGGTAAGAACGGATCATGGTTTTACGGGCCCTCTGTCAAGCGGTTTTCAGTCTTCAAGATTACCCCCAGATTATAACACGCGTCAATATTATCCGGATCAAGTTCAACCGCTTTATGAAAAAATACAACCGCCTCATCAATTTCGCCCTGGGCCGCTAAAGCCGCTCCCAAATTGTTATAAACACTTACCAGATTCGGATCTTTCGGGTCCGGTGCCGACAGCAGACCGGTTCTGTAATGCCTGATTGCTTCAAGGCGGCACCCCGTTTTATAAAGCGCGAATCCCAGGTTAAAATGGGCGTTGACGTAATCGGGGTTCAGGCGCAGGGCAGCACGGCAATGGTCGATGGCCTCCGCGTATCTCCCGGCCCCGACCAGGGCAGCGCAAAGATTGTTGTGAACACTGGCAACGTCGGGATTAACAATCGCGCGCAGGGCAATCCGGAAATGGCTGATGGCCGCCTCATATTGTCCGGCCCGGCTTAAAGCGATTCCCAGGTGGTTGTGTGTATTAGAATCGTTCGGTGTTTTGGCCAGGCTGTCCTGCCAGAACCTTGCGGCATCATTCCAGACGGCGTTGCGCTGGTGTGTCCAGAAGGCGCAGATGACGATCAGGACTCCTGAAATGATAAAAGACCGCTTTTGCGCCGGCAGCCTGTGGAACAACAATGCCGTCATGGCGATCAGCGGGAAGACCGACGGCAGATAAGTGCGGTGTTCATAGATCAGGGCCAGGCCGATGACCGATGATTCGACGGACAGGGTGATCAGAAACCAGAGAACGGCAAAGGAAATCAGCCGATGCCGTCTGGCGCCGTACACCGCCGCCAGGGTAAGCATGAGCATGGCGGCCAGGGCCGGGGCGGTGGAAAGGGGATCGATGGGCGTTCGCGACAGGGGGAAATCGTAATTGATGACCAGCCGGCCCGGGTGGGGAAAGATCAGCAGGCTGATATAGTAGACGACCACGCCGGCTTCGCTCAACAGCCGCTGTCCCATGGTGAACCCCTGCTGGTCGTAGAGATCATTGAGTATTCCGGCCAGGGAGGTCTCCCGCATCAGAAAAAGGACCAGCGCCGCGGCCGCGGCCGCCGCAATCCCCATCCAGGGAAGCTGCTTTTTCAGCCAGGTCCGGTCCAGGTTCTGAAAGAAGTACCATTCATACAGCAGCAGAACCACCGGCAGGGTGACGGCGTTTTCCTTGGAGGCCAGGGCGAGGGCGGTCGCCGCCAGGCAGAGGACGTACCCCAGGGCGTCCCGGACGCGGCCGTGGCTCCCGCCGGTCTTCATCCGTGTCCGGATATACAGGTACAGGGCCAGCATATAGAACATGGCCGCCATGGCGTTCATACGTTGGACGATATACGTGACCGACTGGGTGTGAACCGGGTTGACCAGCCACAGGGCCGCGGCCAGCAGCGCGGCCGGGTCGTTTCCGGCATTGCACAGGCGCAGGGTGCGCCGGGCGACCAGGAACACGAGCAGGGCCGTGATGAGATGAATGATCAGGTTGACGGCATGAAAGCCCCGGACGTCATACCCGTGAAAATAGTAATTGAGGGCAAAAGTGAGGAAGGCCAGGGACCGGGTGGAGGTGAGCACTTCCATCAGGCGGGAGGCGCTTCCCGGAATGGACGGCGTGAACCGGATCCGGGCGTTCTCGACGATATGGGGCAGATCATCGAAAACAAACGGCGTGGTAAAGGTGTTGGCGTAGGTCAGCAGCGCCAAAACCGCCATCAGGATTATCGCCGCCATTGTTCGGGAAACGGAGGGGGTGTCGGCATATGGTTCCGTCATAAAGAGTTCGTTCCCGAGGGTAAAGCCGGTTTGTTTGGTTATCGTTTCAGGAGCGTTTGGTAATACGTCGTGTCGGAGATGTTCTCCAGATCCTTGTCGGCTTCCAGATGGTTCCAGTTATTATAACCGTTTTCCACGGCTTCTTGAAGCTTTTCTAAGGCTTTTTCTTTTTCATTCAGACGCGCGTAGAGACAGGCCAGGTTGTAAAATACGGTCGCCTTGTTCGATATCTGTGTCGCCAGTTTTTCAAATATCTCCGCGGCATCGCCGATGCGGCCCGCGTCGGCGTATGCATTTCCCAGGGCATTAAGGTATAAGGCCCGGTCGGGCTCAAGTGTCAGGGCATTTTCATACCAGAAGACGGCCTGGTCTGTCATGCCGGCGGCCTGGCTGATCTGTCCTGTTTCATAGGCCAATTGCGAATTTTCAGGTTGCGCCTGGGCGGCGGTTTTCAACCGGTCGATTTCCCTGCCGTATTTGCTGACGACTCTCTCGATGGTTTTAATGTTGGCGATTGCTCCCTGATGATAGGGGTTGACGGCCAGCGTCTTATTGAAATAAGCCAGCGCCAGTTCTGTGTCGCCTTTTATGAACCAGGCGTTTCCCAGGTTATTGAACGCTTTGTCCAGATACGGGTGTATTTCCAGGGCGCGGAGGTTGCTTTTTATGGCCTCATCGGTCCGCCCCAGGCGCATCATGGCGATGCCCAGATTGAGATGGGCATTCACAAACTCGGGATAAGCGGCGATGGCCTGTTGTGAACAGTCGGCTGCTTCCTTATAGCGGTTTTGCAGCAGCAGCAGTTCGCAGCTGTTGGACAGGGCGATGACGGCCGTTTCCTGTTGTGGTTTGGAATGCTGCCATGCCCGGGTATAGCAGTCCATGGCCTGGTCGATTTCACCCTTGTCCTTGTAAATAATGCCGAGATTGACATAGGGAATCGCCAATCCGGGGGATTTGGCGACGGCGTCCTGCCAGAAGGAGAGATCGTCGCACCAGATGCTGTTTCTGCGCCAGGTCCAGAGGCCGCTGACGGCGATGGCGGCGCACAGAAGAACGACGGCCGCTGGCCGGGGCCGGAGGTGCCGGACCGCAAGTGCCGTCATGGCGATCAGCGGGAAGACCGACGGCAGATAAGTGCGGTGTTCATAGATCAGGGCCAGGCCGATGACCGAGGATTCGACGGACAGGGTGATCAGAAACCAGAGAACGGCAAAGGACATCAGCCGATGCCGTCTGGCGCCGTATACCGTCGCCAGAACGAGCATGAACAGGGCGGCCAGGGCCGGGGCGGTGGAAAGCGGATCGATGGGCGTTCGCGACAGGGGGAAATCGTAATTGATGACCAGCCGGCCCGGGTGGGGAAAGATCAGCAGGCTGATATAGTAGACGACCACGCCGGCTTCGCTCAACAGCCGCTGTCCCATGGTGAACCCCTGCTGGTCGTAGAGATCATTGAGTATTCCGGCCAGGGAGGTCTCCCGCATCAGAAAAAGGACCAGCGCCGCGGCCGCGGCCGCCGCAATCCCCATCCAGGGAAGCTGCTTTTTCAGCCAGGTCCGGTCCAGGTTCTGAAAGAAGTACCATTCATACAGCAGCAGAACCACCGGCAGGGTGACGGCGTTTTCCTTGGAGGCCAGGGCGAGGGCGGTCGCCGCCAGGCAGAGGACGTACCCCAGGGCGTCCCGGACGCGGCCGTGGCTCCCGCCGGTCTTCATCCGTGTCCGGATATACAGGTACAGGGCCAGCATATAGAACATGGCCGCCATGGCGTTCATACGTTGGACGATATACGTGACCGACTGGGTGTGAACCGGGTTGACCAGCCACAGGGCCGCGGCCAGCAGCGCGGCCGGGTCGTTTCCGGCATTGCACAGGCGCAGGGTGCGCCGGGCGACCAGGAACACGAGCAGGGCCGTGATGAGATGAATGATCAGGTTGACGGCATGAAAGCCCCGGACGTCATACCCGTGAAAATAGTAATTGAGGGCAAAAGTGAGGAAGGCCAGGGACCGGGTGGAGGTGAGCACTTCCATCAGGCGGGAGGCGCTTCCCGGAATGGACGGCGTGAACCGGATCCGGGCGTTCTCGACGATATGGGGCAGATCATCGAAAACAAACGGCGTGGTAAAGGTGTTGGCGTAGGTCAGCAGCGCCAAAACCGCCATCAGGATTATCGCCGCTCCGGTGTGGAGGCTATTGAATTTGTTGAAGGAAGACGTCGCCATGCCGGATATCAATGGTTTTGAATTAAATTTTGATAATACGTTGTGCCCCTGATATTTTCAAGGTCTTTATCGGTCCGCAGCCGCGGCCAGTCGTTATATCCGCCGTCCACGGCTTTTCGCAGGGTCTCCACGGCTCTGCTCCGGTCGTGCTGCAGGGCATACAGGCAGGCCAGGTTGTAAAGAAGTTTGGGGTTGCCCGCCTGTAAGGCGACCAGGGTTTCCATCCATTCGGCGGCTTTTCCGTAATTGCCGGCCTCGCTGAAGATCAGGACCATTTCCCAGATCAGGGCGGGATCGTTTGGTGAAAGTTTCCGTGCCTTTTGCAGGTATTCGATGGCCTCATCGGTCCGGCCGCTTTGCGCCAGGCTGCTGCTCAGATAATAGAGCGCCTGGTCGTTGGCGGGATGAATCGCAACGGCTTTTTGGAACCATGACACGGCCCCGGGAATATCTTTACGGGCCCGTTCGATCAGTCCCAAATTCATGAGCGCCTCGAAGTTGTCCGGTGTTTGTTCCAGCACCCGGTCGAAGCGCTCCCGGGCCTGGTCCAGGTTCCCCTGCTCCCGCAGGATGAAACCCATGGTGTTGAGGGCTTCGAGATGGCCGGGGTCGGTATCAAGGGCCGCGCGGCAATGGGCCAGGGCTTTTTCGTCGTTGCCGGTCAGATGGCAGGCGATGGCCATGGCGTTGTGGATGTCCGTGTAATAAGGGTCCAGCACCAGCCCCCGGGCCAGGGGGGCGATGGCTTCTCCGGGTTTTCCGGCCAGCAGCAGTTCGGACCCGATATTGCAGTAAGGCCTGGCTTGGCCTGGGGATTTAGCGGCGGTATCTTGCCACAAACGGATCGCATCCGTCCAGACCGCGTTTCGCCGGTATGTCCAGAAGCCGCAGACGCCGATGCAGAGGCTTAGAAGGACGACGGCCGCGAATTGGGGGCGGATGTGCCGGTCGGCGAAAGCCGTCAGGGCGATCAGCGGAAAGACCGAGGGCAGGTAGGTGCGGTGTTCATAGATCAGCGCCAGAGGTAGGACGGACGACTCGATGGACAGGGTGATCAGAAACCAGAGAGCGGCAAAGGAGCAGAGGCGGTGCCGCCGGGCGCCGTACAGGGCCGCCGCCAGCATCAGGCCCAGGGCAATCATGGCCGGAAATGTGGAAAGGGGAGCCGTCATGGCCCGCGAGAGAGGAAAGTCCGGATCCAGGTTGAGACGGGCCGGATGGGGGAAAAAGATCAGGCTGACATAATAAATGACCACACCGGCTTCGGTCAGCAGCCGCTGGCCCATGGTAAAGCCCAGCCGGTTGAATCGGCCGTGAAGCATGTCCGGGTTTAGCCCCAGGTAAAGGATGGCCAGGGCGATGAGAAACGCGGCCGCCAGCTCTGTGCCAAAGAGCCAATGCTTCGGCCGGGCGGTGCCCGGGCGGTAAAAGAAAAACCATTCATACAGCGGCAGAACCACTATCAGGGTGGCGGCGTTTTCCTTGGAGGCCAGGGCCAGGACGGCGGCCGTCAGGCAGAGGGCGTACAGCAGGATGCTCCGGCCCTGACTACTCCCGGCGTTCATCCGCGCCCGGATATACAGGTACAGGGCCAGCAGATAGAACAGAGCCGCCATTGAATTCATGCGCTGGACGATATAGGTGACCGATTGGGTGTGGACAGGGTTGACCAGCCACAGGGCCGCGGCCAGAAGCGGGGTCCAGGTGGTATCGTATCCGCCTAGCCGCAAGGTTTCCCGGGCCACCAGCATCACCAGCAGGGCGGTAATAATATGGATGGCCAGGTTGACCGCGTGATATCCTCTGACGTCGTATTGGTGAAAGAAGAAGTTGACGGCCAGGCTGAAGTTGGCCAGTGGGCGGGTGATTAACCGGCTGTCCAGTATCCGGATCATTGCTCCCGGCGTAATCTCGCTCACCCGGATGCAGGGGTTTTCCGTGATATGGGGGAGGTCGTCAAAAACAAACGGCGCGGTAAAGGTGTTGGCATATGTCACCAGGGCCAGGGCTGCCAGGATGATAACCGCCGGCAGCAACCGAAGCACGCGGCCAAAGCCCGATACCGGCGAAGGGGTAACCGTTAGATGATGATTCAGCATCCGGATATTATCACCTGAAACGCTTCTTCCCTTCAACCCCTTTTCCCTTAAACCTTCTGACTAACAAGACTGCAAGTCATTGTTAGTTGTCGGTTTGGTTCCGTGCCCGGCCCGGTTCGGACGCTTAAAACTTAATACTTAATACTTAAAACTTAAAACTTAAAACTTAAACCGTATTTTCATTTTTCAAGCAGGTTTAAAATGCCGCCGATGAAGGCGAAAACCAGCATCTGCGTGAAAAACAGCAGCCCCACGACAACGCCCTGTTCCGAAGGCAGACCGTATAGCGTGAAAAGGTAGGCATAGGCCCCCTCGCGAAGCCCCAGGCCGGCGAAGGTGACGGGCAGCACCTGGATCATCAGCACCAGCGAACCCATCCAGGCGGCCTGTACAATTCCGAAGGATAACCCCATGGCGAAAAACAGAAAGTAGATGCGGACGATATAGAAGATTTGCCAGCAGACGGTCAAAAAAAACAGTAGACCCAGCAGTTTCCATGACCGGTCCTTGAGCTCCAGATTATTCATTAGCAGATAAAGCCGGCTGCTCTCTTTGAGGTGTAATGTTTTTTTGAGAAAACGGTTGGTGACGGATTGGACTTTGGCGTTGAAGAGATACAGCCAGCCGCCCATCAGGATGGTACCGGCGCCCAGTGCCAGCGGGATCAGCCGGTCTCGCAGGACGGTTATCCCCGGGGTCCCATGATCAAACAGCAGCGGGATCAGGCCGAAGCCGATCATCGTCAGGACGAACAGAATCCGTTCATAGGCGGTGACGGCCAGGAAAAAACTCTTGCCCTGCTTGCCGCGGGTGACCTTATACCAGCGCACCGCCTCGGTCCCCACGGCCATGGGCAGAAACAGCGCGAAGAACTGGCCAATGAAAAAGATGACCATCAGGCGCGCCATCGAAAGCGACAGATGGGTTTTTCGTATCAGCCGATGAAATTTAGCGGTGGCGATAAAGGCGCACACCAGCATGACGCCGGTGGACAGAAAATACCAGAACATATCGGTGCGGCTGAGAATCTCGGCTATGATCCGCCAGTCGACCTTGCCGCTGATATAAACGAGTATCAGGCAGGAAAATAGTATACGGATGATATATTTGAAGATCAATTTTTATAAATACAACCCCAGAAAGGTTCTCAGCAGCACAACGTATTTCTTCACATCCTCCAGGGAGTCAATGGATCTGACCAGTCGCCACACCTGAACGGGCCTGACAAAAAATTCAAAATAGGCCTGGCGCTGCATTTTATGTAAATATTCCACGGTCAGCCCCTTGGGCACGAAACTCAAGGTGTCGCCGGGATGACCGGTGCCCAGGGAAAGGTCGTAGTTCACCTCTCCATAGTCGTGCGCTATTTCCCGGACCTTTGAACCCGGCAGAAGCTGCAGAATACAGATATTCACCGTGAAGAGGGGCAGCGACTTGGCCAGATTAATCGTATCTCGTATGGTCTGCCTGGTATCGACCAGATGACCGATGATGAAGAACCCCCTGATTTTAAGGCCTGCTTCATTCGCCCAGCGGCAGGCCTGTCTGGATTCTTCCACGGTTAACGGTTTTTTAATGAATTTCAGGACGTCATTGTTCCCGCTCTCGATCCCGAAAGAAATCAGCCAGCAGCCCGCCTGTTTCATTTTCAATAAAATCGGTTTGTCCACGGTTCTGACATTGGCCGAACAGGACCAGACAATTTTTATGTTTTCATTGATGAGGATGTCACATAATATTTCGATTCGTTTTTTATCGATCAGGAAGGTATCCTCATAAAACAGGATTTCCCTGATATGGTGATCCCGCACCATTTTTCTTATGAAACCGGCAATATATTCCGGTGAATTCAATCTTATTTTTTTGCCCCATATGGAATTGCAGAAAATACAATTAAAGGGGCAGCCCCTTCCC
Source organism: Thermodesulfobacteriota bacterium (assembly GCA_040753795.1). Taxonomy (NCBI): domain Bacteria; kingdom Pseudomonadati; phylum Thermodesulfobacteriota; species Thermodesulfobacteriota bacterium. Next base: position 18,347 of record JBFMDX010000013.1, on the reverse strand, counting down.
GTGATAAAGGTCACCATCGGCAGCCGTTTATATAGAAGCTGCATGGGCTTGTAATCTTCAAGATTGTCGAGCAGGTGATAGGCGGGATAGGGCAGGGAATCAAGATCGCTGATAAATTCTCTGTTTTTCGTTTTGATGACCTGCCCGTCTTTTCGGTATAAGATTCCGTCTATTTGTGAAATGTCTTTGAGCGATAAATAATAGTCGGCTATGTCGGACATGGTGTACTCGCCCTCGCCGTAAGCGAGGATATCGATACTGTCACAATCGGCCAGATCTTCCGGAAAGACGATGACATGAGGACCGCCGACAACGATGACCGCCGGCGATATGCTTTTGATAAAGACGGCGGTATCGATCACCTGCCGTCTGGCGATCGAGTATGCGGTCATGCCGATGATATCCGGCTTGAAATCGACAATGATTTTCCGGATATTGTCCAGCGTCAATCCCTGCTGGGTATCGGCGTCGATGACGCGAACGATATGGCCCTTTTCTTCCAGGACACCGGCGATGGACAGCAGCCCGTAAGGCGGCAGGTAGCTTCCCACGGATTTGAATTTACCGTAGCGTACGTCTCCGGATATCCGCGGGTTTAACAGCAGTATCCGGCAGTTATTGAGACCCGCGTTCATTTTTTGCTTTCCTTGTCCTTTTTCTCCAGCTGGTAGGTGAGCAGCGCCAGTTCCTGAATGGTTTTGGCCCAGTTACGCTCCATCCGGTCGAATCGGGTGCTGAGGTTGAAGATCAGGGCCAGAAGGATGAAGATAGCCGACAGCAGAACGAACAGCAGCCTTTCCTCCAGATGAACCAGCCGGATGAACCAGTCCAGCAGTTCAGGGAAGAGCCCGAAGAAACCGATGCCGCTCATCAGACAGAGCCACACCACGGCGGAACGGATACCGATGGTCTCTTTTTTGATCTTGGAGAGAACCACGGCAATAATAAGAACCGCAAAAAAGGCGATAAAGACGGTTACGGGTGTTATTCGCATGGCTGCCTCAAATGTCGGTAAGATTTGTCGACCAGCACGCGGGTGATGGCTTTAATGACGCCAAAACCATAGCGCGCCAGTCCTTTATACGAAATACCGCTGGAACGTTCCTTAAGATCGATGGGAACTTCGGCCACGGTCAGGCCGGCCCTGGCGAAACGCAGAAACATTTCCGCCGCCAGGTACTGGGGTTCCAGCATGTCGTTGAGCAGCCCCGCCACCCGGACCAGGGATTCTTTCCGGAAGGCCCGGAAGCCGCACATGGAATCCGTCATGGTATAGCCGCTGAGCCGGTTGATGATCCAGGTGAAATACGGCAGAAACGTTCTGCGGAAAAACGGGGCGGTGCTGTAGTTTGAGCCGAGAATGCGGGAACCGACCACGATATCGGCGCGGGTGGTTTCCAGTTTTTCAATGAACCGGGGAATCTGCGCCGGATCGTGCTGTCCGTCGGCATCCATTTCAATGATGATGTCGCAGTCCTCCGTCAGGGCCGCCTTGAAGCTGGTCAGCACCGCGTAGCCCTGCCCGAGGTTGACCGCGTGGCGGATGACCGCTGCGCCCAGGGAGGCGGCAATCTCCCGGGTGTTATCGGTGGAACCGTCATCCACCAGGATGCATCCATAGCCGCTTTCCCGGATGGCCGTAATAACACGGCCGATGTTTTTGGCCTCGTTCAGGGCGGTCAGGGTGACGATAACGTTCATCCGATCTTCTTCTCCGTGATTCTGGCCGGCGAGCCATAGGCGACGATGTTGTCCGGCAGGTCTTGGAGGACTAAGGATCCGGCCCCGACCACCGTGCCGGCGCCGATGGATACGTTGGGCGCGACCACTGTGCCGGAATAGATCGTGGCCCCCTGCCCGACGGAAACGCCGCCGGCCAGGGTGACACCGGGCGCCAGGTTGACGAAATCGGCGATGCGGTTGTCGTGTTCGACGATGACGCCGGCATGGACCATTACCCCGTTCCCGATGGCGGCAAAGGGCTGAATCACCGCTCCGGCATTGATAATGACCCCGCGGCCGACGGTGGCCAGCGAAGAGATGACGCCGGCCGGATGGATGGCGTTGTCGATTTCAGCCAGCGGCGCCAGCAAATTGAACAATTCCATTTTTAAATGATTGTCGCTGACGCCGATGATAACGGCGCGTCTTTCGTCCTTCAGCAGTTCACGGATCTCCTCCGGGTCAAATCGCCGGATCGGTATGCCGTTGATTTGTCCGCCTGCCCTTTTCCCGATGGGGTCCAGTATCGCTTCCGCCTTCGCGCCGGTTTTTGAAAAAATATCAAGAACGTATTTGCACTGGGCGCCGCAACCGATGATGATATGTCTTGTGCCGATTGGACTCATTATACGGTCATCATGTTTGAGTAGAAAAAACAGGTTGCTTTAAAATTTCCGCAACACCGCTACAATGCGTTCCAGCATTTCTTTCGTCAGACCCGGGTGGTTGGGCAGGCCGATCACCTGCCCGGCCACCTTTTCCACGTTGGGTAGCCGCAGGTCGGCGTAACCGGGGTCGATTTTTTTCATCACCGGCTGCCGGTAGAGAGGCGAATCATACCGCTGCCGGAACTCGATGCGGTTTGTTTTCAGGTGATCCTTCAACCCCTGGATGGTTTTCCCGGATTCTTCCCGGATCATGACCGGGCACCAGAAATAAGTGTGCTTGACGTTCTGTGCAGGCACCGGAACATGTGCCCAGGCCAGTTCTCTGACCCGTTCCAGCAGATACTCCGAGTTGGCGATCCGTTTCCGGTTCAGCTCGTCGAGTTTCCCGAGCTGCACCAGCCCCATGGCTGCCTCCATTTCGGTCATACGGTTGTTGTAGCCCAGCAGCACATGATCGTCCCGGCCGGTCATGCCGTGACTGCGGAGGATTTTGGCCGTTTTGACGATATCCGGGTCGTTGGTGGTGATCATGCCGCCTTCGCCGGTGGTCATATGTTTGGTGGCGAAAAAGGAAAAAGCCCCGGCCCGACCCAGGCTGCCCGTTTTTTTGCCCCGGAATTCAGTCCCGTGCGCCTGGGCGCAGTCTTCCAGGACGGGAATTCCGTGGCGTCCGGCGATTTCCAGCAACCGGTCCATCTTGGCGGCGGCCCCGAACAGGTGCACCGGCAGGATGGCCTTTGTCCGGGGGGTGATCCTGTCTTGCACGCTTGCCGGAGAGAGGCACAGGTCGTCCAGATTCAGATCGGCAAACACCGGCACCGCGCCCAGGTAAAGCACCGAGGAAACCGTGGCGAAAAAGGTCAGGGGGGGGACGATGACTTCGTCGCCCGGGCCGATGCCCATGGCCTCCAGGGCGATGTACAGGGCCGAGGTGCCGTTGCTGACGGCCACTGCGTATGTCGTGCCGATATAGTCGGCAAAGGCGGCTTCAAAGGCCGCTACCTTCGCGCCGGAAACGTAGTTGCCGGACAGGAGCACCTGCCGGACGGCTTCGGCCTCTTCTTCGCCCACGATCGGCTCGGCGACTTTGATGAGGGAATCGGACATATTCGGAAGCCTTCATATATATTTGAAATTGTTGTTGCGGTATTTCCATGATTCCCAGTCCAGACCCAGGCTTTCGAATTTTTCCACCAGTTCGCTGATGCCGTCGGCCACGCTGTACCGGGCCTCCCAGCCGATGGTGTTCTTCAGCCGCTGGCAGTTGATCTGGTAGTCGCGCCGGTCGGTGGGCTTGCCCTCGCTGACCTCGATGACGGCCCGGGGCAGGCGCTGCTGAACGATTTCGGCGATTTCCTTGACGGTCTTGTTGTTCTCTTCCTCGCCCAGATGAAAGATCTTCCGGTCGCGCATGAACCGGGGGGCGTTTAACGTCTGCACCAGGGCGCGGGCGACGTCGTGAACATGGATCAGCGAGCGGTATTGCTTGCCGTCGCCGAAGATGGTCATTTTCCCGGTTTTCCATGCTTTATAGGTAAAAAGGTTGGTGACCAGGTCCAGCCGGGGCCGGGGAGACCAGCCGAAGACCGTGGTCAGTCGCAGTACCGTGGGGTGGAAGTGAGGGATTTCCCGGGCCCGGTCAAAGATAATCTGTTCCGCCCGGAGCTTGGCATGAGCGTAATCGGACAGCGGCGCCGTCGGCGTTTCTTCCGTTACTTCCCGGTAGAGCCCCTTGACATTGCCGTAAACCGAGCAGGAGGAGGCGAAAATAAAATCCCGCACCAGGTCCAGTTCCGGATCGGTGCAGCAGTTGATCAGGGTGCGGGTGCTCTCCACATTGATGGAAAAATGGGCCTTGTGGTTGCTCTGGCAGGCGAATTCACCGACGATTCCGGCCAGATGAATGATGGCGTCCACGCCCTCCAGGGCGTAGATGATGTCCCGGGAATTACGGCAGTCACCTTCAATAACGTCGATCTGATCGCCGAAGGGGTCAATGGACTCACGCCCCCAGTTGAACAGATCCAAGACAACCGGCCGATGGCCGCTTTTCAGCAGTTCGTCCACGACCAGGCACCCGATATAGCCGGCTCCGCCGGTGACCAGTACCCGCATTTACTCCCTCTCTTTCGTCTGATGGTTGGCGATTATTTTTTTAAAATACTCCGTGTTCCGGATAAATTCAATGTCTTTGTCGGTCATTATCTGGTTCCAGTCGTTGTATCCCTTCTCGAGGGCGGTTTGCAGATGGTAAAGGGCTTTTTCCGGCTGTTCCTGCAGAGAGTATACACAGGCCAGATTGTAATGAATCTTGGCTGAATCCGGCAGTAACTCCAGCATGCGTTCGAACATGGTTACGGCCTGCGGGTATTGATAATGAGCGGCATACAGGCTGCCCAGTCGGCTTAAACAGTCAACCGCGTCCGGCTGCAGGGAAAGAACGCGAAGGTAATGCTCCAGGGCCGGGACGGGCATGCCGGCTTTTTCGTATGTTTCCGCCAGGCGGAAATGCGTCTGCGGATGGTCCGGCTGCCGCAGGAGTTCCTGTCGCAGCCGGGAGATCTCTTCCACCTGGGTATCAATTAGATATGTAATCCGTTTCAAGTTGTTATACGCCTCGACATGAAAGGGATCGATGTCCAGCGCCCGGTTGAAACAGGCCCTGGCTTCGTCCGTCATGCCTTTCTTGAAACAGGCAATGCCCAGGTTGCTCCAGGCTTTGACAAAATAGGGATCCAGTTCCAGGGCACGATGAAGGTGAACAATGGCCTGCTCGATGTTGAGCTGCCGCATCAGGGCCACCCCCAGGTTGTTGTGAGCCTTTTCATAAAAAGGGTTGAGCCGGAGGGCTTCCCGGAAGGCCGTAATAGCGGTTAAAATTTTGTTCATGGCCATCAGGGCGAGGCCGCGGTTATAGTGGCCGTCATAGTATTCGGGTTCAATGGCGACGGCTTTGTCAAAAAGGCCCAGGGCTTCATTCGGCCGGTTCTGATCCATCAGGATGGTTCCCAGGTTGCTCAATGCACTGAGCCACTCGGGATCATATCGCAGTGCTTCCTGAAAGGATTGGCGGGCGGCTTCGATTTTGTTAATGTCCTTGAACGCGACTCCCAGATTGTTCAGGATGCGGGGGCTGAAGGGGGTTTTGGTGTTGCAGTCCTGCCAGAAGGTGAGGGGATCGGCCCAGACCCGGTTGCGCCGGTATGTGCCCCAGGCGCAGAGGGCGATCAGCAGGCAGATCGCTATGGCTCCGGCCGGGGCCGGTTTGATCCGGCGGGTCAGGAAATGGGCCGCCGCGATGGCCGGAAAAACCGAGGGCAGGTAGGTGCGGTGCTCAAAAATCAGGGCCAGCCCCAGAAACGACGACTCGATGGCCAGGGCGGCCAGAAACCAGAAAACGGAAAAAGCGTAAAGCCGGTGTTTCCCGGCCGCGACCACGGCGACGGCCGCCAGGGCCGCCAGGGCGCAAATAGCCGGCAGGGTAATGGCCGGCTGCAGCATGGAGTCGGCTGCGGGAAACCGGTAATCCAGGTTGAGCCGGTCCGGGTGGGGAAACAGCAGCAGCGTCAGATAATACAGGATGACCCCGGGCTCGGTCAGCAGCCGCTGGCCTGGCGTGAAATCCAGTTTGGCGTACATTCCCGCCAGTTTTTCAAAGGGGTGCCCCGCCGTCAGCACGAGCGCGGCGACAACCGCGGCCAGAGCGGCCGGGCCTATCCAGGCGAGCTGCTTTTTCAGCCAGGCCCGGCTCAAGTCCTGGAAAAAGAACCATTCATAGAGCAGGAGGAGGACCGGCAGGATGGCGGCGGTCTCCTTGGCGGCCAGGCCGCACAGGCCGGAAAGCGCGGTTCCGGCCAGCAGGATCAGCGGCCGGTAACCGGTCCGGCCTTGCCGCTGCAGCCGCCGGGCCGTGATGTAGCAGACCATGGCCAGGAGCACGAACATGGCCGACAGGGCGTTCATGCGCTGGACGATATAAGTGACCGACTGGGTATGCACGGGGTTGACCAGCCACAGGGCCGCGGCCAGAAAGGCCGTCCCCGCCCCCTGTTTACCGTCCGGTCCGGGGGTGAGCCGGGCGACCAGAAACACCAGCAGGGCCGAGAAGATATGGATGGCCAGGTTGACCAGGCGGTATCCGGCCACGTCATATCGGCCGATGTAATAATTGAGGGCAAAGGAGGCGTAGGCCAGGGGCCGGTTGCCGAACTGGTTTTCCATCACCACGGCCAAGGCGTCCGGGGTGACGGCCGTCAGGCGGATGCGCGGGTTGTTGACGATGTTGTCGATGTCGTCGAATACAAAGGGCGCCCGGAGTGCCGGCGCGTACAGAGACCAGCCGGCGGCGGTGCATAAGGCCGCGACAAGAATGATTCCGGACAGGAAGCGAATCGGTCTGATCATGGAGTTATTTTAATCGAATTGGAAAGGTTGTAAAGGTTTTCCCGGCACTGCCCGGTCCGGGGGTGTTGTTCTCCCAGATGCCGGCGGTAAATATTCAGGGCGGTTTCCAGGTGGTCCCGGGCCTGGTCGATGAATCCCGCGCCGGCCAGGGCCAGGCCCAGGTTGTTGTGCAGGTCGGCCACTTCCGGATGGTTGGAGCCCACGGCCGCTGTTCGGGCGGTCAGGGCTTTCCGGCACCAGTAGACGGCCTGGTCAAAATCCCCGTTTCGGCCGTACAGGACGCAGAGGTTGTTATACACCCCGGAGGTCATGAGGTGGGCAGGACCCAGGCGGCGGCTTAAGATGTTCAACGCCCGGCGGTAACTGTCGGCGGCGTTTTCGACGTCACCCAGGCGGTCGTAGGCAACGCCCAGGTCGTTCCAGGTTTCCCCGGTCCGGTAATGATCCGGGCCGACGGTGTCCAGCCGTATGCTCAACGCCTGGCGGTACGCCGCGACGGCTTTCCGGTCATCCCCGCCAGCCTGATAAGCCCGACCCAGGTTATGATAGGGCCTGGCCGAGTGCGGGGATTTTGCGGCGGCGTCCTGCCAGAGAGTCAGTTCATCCTGCCAGACCCGGTTGCGCTGACGGGTCCAGAAGCCGGACAGAATAATGGCGGCGACTAGAAGGCAGACGGCCGCCGGCCTGGATTTGACGATATGAAACACGAACGCGGTCAGGGCCATGAAAGGGAAGATGGACGGAAGATAAGTCCGGTATCCCCACATCAGTTCCAGCCCGATGACCGATGATTCGATGACCAGGTTGGCCAGAAACCAGATGACGGCGAAAGACAGGAGTCGATGTCGTCTGGCCGTGATGACGGCGCCGGCGAACAGCGCGGCCAGGGCAATGCCGGCCAAGAGGGTGACGGCCGGAGAAATCAGGGAAGAGGACAGGGGAAAATCATAGTCCAGGCTGAGCCGGGACGGATAAGGAAAGAGCAGCAGGGTAATATAATAAAGGATGACCCGGGGTTCGGTCAGCAGTCGTTGGCCCATGGTAAAGGGCTTGTCCGCATAAGATCGCAGGATGGCCTGAACCGGAGAGGCATCCAGGAAGAACAGCGCCAGGCCGGCTGCGACCAGGACCGCCAGGCATGCCCACGGCAGTTTTTTCTTCAGCCAATCGACGCTCAAGTCCTGAAAGAAAAACCATTCGTACAGGGCCAGCATGACCGGGAGGGTGGCGGCGTTCTGTTTGGAAGCCAGGGCCAGAAGGCCGGCAATAAGACTGAAGGCGAACAGGACGATGCCGGCGGATCTGCTGCCGCGGGCGGACAGGGCGGTTTCCCTGGCCCGGATATAACCGTACAGGGAGAGTATGAAAAAAAGCGCGGCCATTGAGTTCATGCGTTGCCAGATATAGGTTACCGACTGGACGTGAAGTGGATTGACCAGCCACAGCAGGCCGGCCATGACGGGGATAACAAGGGATGAATTCCGGCAGCGGACGAGGGTGCGGCGGCAGACCAGAAAGACGAGCCAGGCCGTGACGGCATGGATCAGGAGGTTGAACAGGTGGTAACCCGTAACGTCCCGGCGGCCGAGGCGGTAGTTGAAGGCGAAAGTCAGGCTGGGCAGGATCCGGGGGGAAATATTTTCCATGGTGATCCGGGTCACGTCGGCGATGTTTCCCGGCGTTATTTCAGTCAGCAGAAGATGCGGATCGTTTAAAAACCCGAAATCATCCAGAACAAAAGGGGCTTTGAGGACGTTGGCATAGAGCAGGATGGTCGCCAGGGCGAAAAAGACCGGGACGGCCATGGCAACACCCCTTTGAGATCGGGTGGCCTTGCGGATCATGTCTTTCCCCCCTCTCCTTACGGCTCACCATCCGCCGGGACTTCCAGGGCGGACAGGTTGTCTTGGGCGGTTCTGGTGTAGGGATGATCTTCACCAAGAAGGAGGCGGAACAGCATCAGCGCCCGGCGGTAGCACGCTTCCGCCTGGCGGCGATCGCCAACGGCGCCGTAGGCCACGCCCAGGTTGTTGTAAATTTCGGCGATATCCGCATCCGGCGGGCTGGTCGCGCCAGTCCAGACGGCCAGGGCCTGTTGATAGAGCCCGATAGCGGCGCCGGGGTTTCCCAGACGCTGTTCCGTTATGCCCAGGTTTTTGAAGATCTGAACGGTCAATGTTCGATCCGGCCGGCCGGCCTTTTCATCGTGCCGTAATGCCAGCTCAAAATACTCCCTGGCTTCCTGGAACCGTCTGGTTTTCAGCAGGGAAGCGCCGAGATTGTTGCCGATATTGGCGATTTCCGGATGACCGCCGCCCAGACGGCTGATGGCCAGGCCCAGGCTTTGACGGTAGAAATCGATGGCTCCGGCAGAATCGCCGGCGCGGTCCAGGGCCAGCGCCAGGTTGTGGCAGGCCCGGGGGTTGGCCGGCGTTTTCATGACGCCGTCCCGCCAGAGTGAGTACTCGTTTTGCCAGTGACGGTTGCGCTGCCAGGTCCAGAGTCCGCCGACACCGATGGCGACTGCCATGAGAAGTACTCCCGCCCGGCGGGGGTGAACGTACCGTAACATCAGGGTGACGCCGGCCATGACCGGCATGACCGTGGGCAGATAGAGACGATGTTCGAAGACCGGCGCCAGTCCGATGACCGATGATTCGATGGCCAGATTGCCGAAAAACCAGGCAATGGCAAACGACAGGAGCCGGTTCTTACGGGCCGAGACAACGGCCATGATCACCAGGGCCGCCAGGGCCGCCAGTGACAGCAGGGTGGTGGCCGGATCGGTCAGCGCCCGGGCCTGGGGGAAATCATAGTCTAAAATCAGCCGGTTCGGGTGCGGGTAAACCAGCAGGGACAGATAGTAGGCGATCACCGCCGGCTCGGTGAGTAACCGTTGCACCGGCGTGAACGGCTGGTCCTGATATGTCGCGGCGATCCTTTCCAGCGGATGCCCTCCGAGATAGAAGAAGGCGATCAGGCCGCACACCAGGATGACCATGCCCAGGCGGGGAAGATGCTTTTTCAGCCATTTCCGGTCCAGATTCTGAAAGAAAAACCATTCATACAGAAAAAGAAACGCCGGCAGGGTGGCGACCGTTTCCTTGGAAACCAGGCCGAGCACGCCGGCCAGGAGGCAGCCGACAAAGCCGGCGGCGACCTTTCCTCCTCCGGCACCGCTGACCCGGGATTCTCTGGCCTGAACATAACATGACAGAGAAAGAAGGTAGAACAGGGCCGCCAGAGCGTTCATGCGCTGGACGATGTAGGTTACGGACTGGGTATGGATCGGTATGACCAGCCAGATTAAGGCGGTGAAAAAAGCCGCCAGGTCGCTTTCCGTTCCGGAGCGGCGGAGGGTTTGCCGGGTCAGGCGAAAGATCAGCCAGGCGGTGATCACGTGAATGAGCAGGTTGACCAGGCGGTATCCGTGGGCGTTAAGCCCGTGAACGGCGTAATTGAGCGCAAAAGAGGCCATAGCCAGGATACGGTTGCATGGCGGCCGGCACAAATCCCTGAACGCTTCCGCCGTGACGCCCTTCATCCGGATCTGGGGATTGTCGACGATCAGCCCGTAATCGTCGAATACGAACGAGGCCGGGAAAGAATTGGCGTAAATCCCCGCGGCCATTACGGCAAGAACGATGAAACCCGCCAGGCTGATCATGACCCGGAAAGGCTTTTGACTAATCGTCATGGGCCGTTTCCTCCGATTCCGGGCCGGCGGCCGGTTCCAGGCCGGATAACCTTTCCAGGACGGTCCGGGTGGCGGGATGGCCGTCGCCGAACCGGTCCCGGAAAACGGTCAGGGCCTGTCGGAAATGGGTTGCCGCCAGACCGGCGTCGCCCCGGGCCAGGCAGGCCAGGCCCAGGTTGTAATCAATTTCCGCGGAAGAAGGATGCCGGGGCCCCAGGAGCCGGAGCCGGATGGCCAGGGCCTGGTTGAAACAGGCGAGTGCCCGGGGTACGTCGTTCTGGCGCAGGGCCACCATCCCCAGATTATTCCAGGCGGTGGCCGTGCGGTTGTCTTCATCCCCCGCTTTATGACGAAACACCCGCAGCGCTTCCTGAAAACAGGCCGCGGCCCGATTATAATCCCTCTGGCGCTCGTAAACCAGTCCCAGATTGTTCAGCGACTCGGCGGCCTCCATGCTGTCCGCTCCGGCCCCTGAAATCCTCATTTCCAACGCCTGGCGGGCATGGGACAGGGCCAGGTCCACATCGCCGGTCCGGAGATAAGCCACCCCCAGGTTATTGTGAATTTCAGCGGTATCCAGCCCCTCGGCCGCGAAGCTTTCCGTCTGAACGCTTAAGGCCGTCCGCAGGCTTGTGATGGCCTCCTGATAAGCTCCTGTTTCCAGCAGCGCCGCGCCGAGGCTGTTGTTGATCTGGGCGATTGCCGGGGACCCTTTTTCCAACCGGCGGCCGGCCAGGTCCAGGCTTCTGCGAAACCATTGGATGGCCTGGGGGTAATCACCGGAACGTTCCAGCGCCAGACCGAGGTTATGGCAGGCCCTGGCGTTTCCCGGCGCTTTTTTGACACTGTCCCGCCAGAGATCGATATGGGTCAGCCACACGCCATTTCGCTGCCAGGTCCACAGGCCGCACAGGCAGATCGCTGCCGTCAGGACAAAAACCCCTGTTCTGGCGGGCCGGATATGAGCGGCTGCCGACGCGACAACGGCCATGACCGGAAATATCGACGGCAGGTAGGTGCGGTGTTCGAAGATGAGGGGCAGGCCGATGAACGAGGACTCGATAGCCAGGTTGCCCAGAAACCAGAAAATGGCGAACGACGGCAGCGGGTGTTCCCGGGCCGCGGCTATTGCCAGGACGATCAGCCCGGCCAGGGCTGCCAGGGCCGCTATCGTGGGAAGCGGGTCCATCAGCGACAGCGACAGAGGAAAGTCGTAATCCAGGGTCAGCCGGTCCGGATGGGGGTAGAGCAGCAATGACACAAAGTAGATGACCACCCGCGGCTGGGTCAGCAACCGCTGGCCGGGGGTGAACGGCTTGTCCCGGTACGTCTCGGCTATCCGTTCCAGGGGGTGGCCGCCAAGACAGACAACGGCAAGAAACCCGCATAAAATTCCGATGATCAACAGCCAGGGGAAACGTTTTTTCAACCAGGCGGCGTCCAGGTTCCGGAAGAAGTACCATTCATACAGAAAGAGGAATGCCGGCAGGGCGACGATCGTTTCCCTGGCGGTCAGGCCGACCAATCCGCACAGGGCGCATCCGGAAAACAGGATGGCCGCTTTTTTTTTGCCGGCGTTCATGCCCAGACGGATCCGCCCCTGAATATAGCATATCAGTGCCAGCAGGTAGAACACCGTGGCCAGCAGGTTCATGCGTTTGACGATATAGGTGACGGATTGAATGTGCGGCGGCAGCGCCAGCCAGAGAAGGCAGGCCAGCAGCGGTGTCGATCGCGTGTTCTGATGCATCATGCCCAGAGTAAGCCGCGTCAGATAATATACCAGCAGGGCGTTGACAATATGGAGAGCAAGATTGACGAGGCGGTAACCGGTGACATCCAGGCGGTGTAGAGCGTAGTTCAGTAGAAACGTCAGTTTGGCCAGGGGGCGGCGGGCGGAAGGGCCTTCAAATAAATTGGTCAACGCCTGCCAGGTAAGGCCGCTGACCATGATCTGGGGGTTGTCGGCAATAATACCGTCATCGTCAAACACGAACGGCGCCGACAGCGTATGGCCATAGACCGCCAGGGCAACCAGAACCACTATACCCGCCGCGGCCAGCGGGTGATGCAGCAGGTTGGAGTGGGGGCAGCGCCTATTCATCGGCCTTTTCACCGGATCTGGTCGTAAGCGCTCTCATTTGTTGGCTGGCACCGGCATGTTCCGGGTGGTCGGCGAGGACTTTCCGGCACTGGGCAACGGCCTCGTCCGTCAGGCCCTGTCCGGCCAGAGCCGCCGACAGGGCCAGCCGCGCCTTGGAAAAATCGGGCCGCAGGGCCAGGGCCTTTTCCAGGTGCGTCCTCGCGTCCTGGTATTTTTCCTGCCGCACCAGGAAAAGACCGAGTTCGGCGCGGGCGACCGGAGCGTCCGGCGCCAGGTAGACCGCCCGGAAAAGATGAAACGCCGCCGTCACGGGGTCGTTCAGCTTGTCGTAAGCGATGCCGATATTAATATTGGTTTCCGCCAGGTCGGGCGACAGCTCCAGGGCTCTTTTCAAGTGGGGCAGGGCTTCCCCGGCATCGCCGGTCCCCAGGAAGATGGCCCCAAGATTGTTTGCTGCGGCGGCGTTTCCCGGGTCCAGTTCCAGTGCCCGGCGGCCGTGGCGGATGGCCGGTTCCACCTGACCGGCCTGATAATAGGCCCTGCCCAGGGCGTTATGAGCTTCGGAATCGCTCGGGCAAAGGCGAACGGCGGTTTCCAGCAGCGGCAAGGCTTCCACCGGGCTTCCCTTTTCGGTCGCGATGATACCCATGCTTGTCAGGGCTCCGGCGAAATCCGGCTGCAATGAAATGGCCTGCCGGAATTCGTTTTCCGCCGCCGCCATATCTCCGGATTGATAGGAGAGCAACCCCCGGTTGTAGTGAACCGGCCCTTTTTCGCCATGGGGGAGAGCCAGGGCTTTTTCATACTCGTCCCTGGCCTTTTCCACCTCCCCGGCTTCGGCCAGGGCCAGTCCGTAGTCATTCCGGGGGGAGACCAGCCGCGGCGACTTCATGCAGCCGTCTCGCCAGAAGGAGACCCGGTCCTGCCAGGTGATGTTCCGCTGGTACGTCCAGTACCCGCCGGCAATGATGATCCCACCGGCCAGAATGATCGCCACCCCCCTGGACCGGACGAGCCGGATCAGGAGGGCGGCCGCGGCCATGGCCGGGAAGATTGAGGGAAGATACAGGCGGTGTTCGAAAGCCATGGCCAGACCGATCAGGGAAGACTCGACCGCCAGGGACCCCAGATACCAGAAAACGGCAAATGACAGCAGCCGCTGTCGCCGGGCCGTTTTTACGGCCAGGACGACCAGGGCCGCCAGGGCCGCCAGGGCCAGCGCGGTTGTCACCGGGTCGGTGACAGCACGGGAGATGGGGAAATCATAGTTCAGGGTCAGCCGGTCCGGATGGGGATAGAACAGCAAAGACAGATAATAGACCAGAACCGACGGCTGGGTCAGCAGGCGCTGTCCGGGGGTGAACGGTTTGCCTTGATAGGTGTCCGCTATCCGCGCCAGGGGGTGGCCGCCCAGATAGATGCCGGCGAAGAAAACGCACAACAGGATCGCCAGAAGCGGCCACCGCCAACGCCGCCGCAGCCAGCCGCTGTCCAGGTTCCGGAAAAAAAACCACTCATACAGGAAGATAAATGCCGGCAGGGTGGCGACAATCTGCTTGGACATCAGGCCGGCCAGCCCGGCCAGGCAGCAGCCGGAAAACCACAGGGCGGTGACGCCTTTGCGGGCGTCCCGCTCCTGACGGGTTCGGGCCCGGACATAGCAGATCATGGCCAGGAGGTAGAACAGGACGGCCATGGCGTTCATGCGCTGGACAATATAGGTTACGGACTGGGTATGCGCGGGCTGGACCAGCCAGAGCATAGCGGTCACCAGAGACGGGAAAAAGGGCTTGCTTCCCGTCAGGCGAAAGGTCTGCCAGGCCAGACAGAAAACCAGCCAGCCGTTAAATACATGCAGAAGAAGATTGGTCAGATGGTAACCGCTTTCCCGATATTGATGCAGGTAGTAATTGGCGGCAAAAGTCATTAGGGGCAGGATCCTGCCCGCGGGGTTGTTCCTTATGGCATCAGTGAGTTGCTCTTTGGTTAGCCGGGTCAGGCGGATATGGGGATTTTCGCTGATCAGGGAGAGGTCATCGCAATAAAACGGCGCCGTAAGAGAATTGCCGTAGACCAGCGCGCCGATGGCGTAAATCATCAGAAAAACGGCCGGAGCCGCTTTCCGGAAAACCATGGCGCTGTCGGAATGGCCGGGGGTCATGGGGTGTCTTTCAGGTTATTCATCATCTGTTGAAAGCGAGGCGTGCCGCGGATCGATTCCAGATCCGGATCCGTCCGCAACGCCTTAATATCATGGTATCCTTTTTCCATCGCCTTTTCCAGTTGACCCAGGGCCCTGTCGGTCTGGTTCTGCCGGGCATACAGGCAGGCCAGGTTGAATGACACCGTCGGGGCTTCGGGCAGCAGTTTTTCCAGTTTTTCCAGGATCCCGGCGGCTTCATTGAATGCCTGGCCGTTGGCCAGTGCTACCGCCAGCTGGTTGAGCAGTTCCGGGGTGTCGGGAACGACCGACAAAGCCCTGCGGTAGTAGTAGACGGCTTCGTTCCATTGCTGTTTTTTTTCGCTGATCAGGGCCAGTTTTGCCAGAACCGCGGGATCGTCCGGTGACAGATCCAGAGACCGGGTCAGCTCCGTCCGGGCCTCATCCAGGCGGTTGGCGGCCAGCAGCCCCGATCCCAGTTCGGCCCGGGCCAGGGCCATTTTCGGCAGGGCTTCCGCGGCCCGGGTGAGACAGGCGACGGCCTCTTCCGGCCGGTTCAGCCGGTTTAAGGCGATGCCGGCGTTTAAATTGGCCTGGGGATGGGACGGTAACCGGTCGAGCACCCGTTTCAGGTGAAACAGCCCCTGGTGCGGATTCCCCCCATGCTGCAGCAGGGCGCCCAGCATGACTTCGGCGTCGGCGAAATCGGGATCCACCGCCAGGGCCCGGCGGCAGAGATCCATGGCCCGGTTGATGTTTCCGTCTTTCTGGTAACCGGCCCGGGCCAGCAGGGGATAGGCGGGTGTCAGCCATGGGGACAGACGGACCGAGGTCTCCAGGTGGGTGACGGCCTCGTCCAGACGATTTGACGCCAGCAGGGCGCTGCCCAGGTTCATGTGCGCTTCCGCCAGGTTCGGATTGATCTGGACGGCCCGCTGGCCGTATTCAATGGCCTTTTCGGTGTCGCCCAGGGCATCATACATTCTGGCGATATTGTTATAGGCGTCAGCCGTGTTGACTTTGGGCGGGGAAAGGGCGATGGATCGAAGACAGGCGGTGATCCCTTCTTCGTTCCGGCATTGTTTGCCGAGGGCCATGCCCAGGTTGTTGTAGGCGATGAAACTGGCGGGCGACTTTTCAATGGCGTCCTGCCAGAGGCGGACGTCGTCGGTCCAGACCCCGTTCCGCTGCCGGGTCCAGAACCCGCAAACGGCGATCAGCAGAACGATCGTTGCCATGGCCAGCCGACGGGGGGCGATGCGTTGCATGAGAACGCAGACCATGGCCATGAACGGAAAAACCGAAGGAAGATAGGTGCGGTGCTCGACCAGCATGGCCAGGCCAATGACGGACGATTCCACCGCCAGGACCCCCAGAAACCACAGGATGGCAAAAGAGAACAGGCGGTTGCCGCGGGCCTTGCGGACGGCGGCGATAACGGCCAGCGGCAGCAGAACCAGCGCGGGCAGGGTGGTGGCGGGACGGGTCAGGGCCGTGGAAACCGTCACCCAGTGATCGACGGTCAGTCGTTCCGGCAGGGGCAGCAGCAGCAGGGAAATATAATGAACGATCACCCGGGGCTGGGTCAGCAGGCGCTCCCCCATGGTAAAGGGCTTCTTCTCATAGGTGGCCAGGATGGCCGTGACCGGGTCGCCTTTGAGGTAGATGAAGACAAGGACGGTGAGGGCGGCCGCCATGGCAAACAGGGTCGTGGCCTGTCTGCGGATGAAACCGGCTTCCAGATCGCGGATAAAAAACCATTCATAGAGGAAAATCATCAGCGGCAGGGTGATGGCGCTTTCCTTGGAGGCCAGGGCGCATATTCCCGATACCCCGCTGCCGATCAGCCACAGAAACGCGACGGCCCTGGGGCGCCCGGCGTCCGGTGAAACCGTTCTGGCCCGGATGTACATGACCAGAGCGGCGAGGTAAAACAGGGCGGACAGGGAGGTCATCCGCTGGATAATGTAGGTGACCGACTGGGTGTGAACCGGATTGACCAGCCACAGGGCGGCGGTCAGAAAAGGCGCCGCCGGAATTTCTTTTTTCAGCAATGCCAGGGTCTGCCGGGTCAGAAGATAAACCAGCAGCCCGTTGATCAGATGAATGAGCCAGTTGACCGCATGATAGCCGGAAACCTGGTAGCCGTGAAAATAATAATTCAGGGCGAAGGACAGCACGGGAATCGGGCGGGTGATGGAGCGGCTCCGGAAAACGTCGGCCAGGAAGGACAGGGACAGGTCCCGTACCCGGATATGAGGATTTTTCGGGATGTTGAGGATGTCGTCAAAAACAAAGGGGGCCCGGAGGGTATTGCCGTAGACGGCCAGACACAACAGACCCAGGGCAATAAAGACGACCGGTATCCGCCACCGCTCTTTCCCGGGCGCCAGAGGTTCGATGATCGCGTGCATGCAAGAGGACATTAAGTGTTAAGTGGTTAAGTGTTAAGTGTTAAGTGGCTACGGGGTTATACATCGCATAAGTGTCAGGTGAATTCAAGAACCTTCAAGTTACTTGATCACTTAACCAAAATTTCTCCTTGACATTTTTTCGCGATTCGGCAACCATAATTCATAAACACTGTTCGCGGATACAAATTCAGGTGCTTGATTATGATCGATCACGCTGTACGATGGCGGGAGATGATTCGTTTCGGATTCAAGGTCCGGCTAGAGATGACCTTTCGGATAATGCTCCTGTTGCTGCTGGCGACATTTATGCCGTTACCCGGTATGGCCGGTATGGACGTCATGACCAATCATGAAATGGGTGAGCTGGAAGGCGGCAAAATGTGTGAACTGGCCATCAGCGACCCGAACTATTACAGCTCCACCACCTCCGTTACCGTGGTCCGGTTTGCCAGCGATATTTACCTGGAAGCATACGGAGAAGTCGGTGCCCTCAAAATGGGGGACTACCCCCGCTCGGTGGCCGAACTGGGGGACATGGCCTCCATGGACTCCAACTACACCATGGTTTTCGGTCCGCAAGACCGCGCCGGCCCGAGGGGTGGGGGGAGTCAAATTAATGCAAGTTACACGGGTACCGGGACCGATAACCCCTACATGACCAATACCAACCGGGTCGACCGGATTCATGACCGTTACATGGGCACCGGCTCCGGCACCCTCGATCTGGGCACATCCGCCTATCTGCAGTCCACCAACGCCCCCTGGCAGAACTTCGGGTCCTACCTGGCCACCCATTATCCTGAAACTCAGTGGGACATCAACTGGGAGGCCATGAAAACCGGGCTTTCCGCCGAATACCCCTTGCGGATTTACGGTCTGGTGTTGAGGGCGGAGTTTGATCACTGGGGCACGTCCCGTCAGCAGTTACGGCGATTCGTGATCGGCTCCAACAATCTTTACGGTTATGCTTCGGCCCGGCCCCTGGTGAGCAGCGGCTGGCTGAACGCTGAAATGGCCCGGCTCAATAACGCCGTCATGCCGCTGGTGCGGCAGACCTGTTTTCAGGTCCAGCGGGATCCGATCATGGATCAGTACTGGTCCCTGTCCAGTTTTTATTTCAATCCCGACAACACCGGGGCCCATGGCTCCTTCCGCCAGTTCTGGTTTAATACCTGCA